>JAZRTH010000926.1:0-9756 GCA_045651945.1 Thermoguttaceae bacterium | reverse complement strand
GTTCCGCAAGCGAGTCGCCGTATTCCGGATGATGTTCTTCCAGCCAATCCATGAGCGACCCGCTGGTATGGAGCGCGATTTTCAGAGAATCGTATTTCTTAAACAGATCCAGAAACGGCAAGTAGCTGTCCTGATACGCCTGCTCTATCGAGCCGTCGAAGTTGCCAATGGGTTGATGGTTATGAAGAGCAAGTACAAGTCTGAGACGGTTTGACATAGGTATATACAGCGCGAGCGTCCAGCCCGCTGAATAAAGTGTGGTTCAAGTCTTTAACGAATCCGTTTGTTAAAGAAGTCGTCCTTGCGTGTAGAGACGATTTTATTATTATATAGTTATTATCTTTTTTGTCCAGCCCTTGCAAAGAAATTAGCCGAAAAAACAAGCTTCAAAAGACGAGATTGACGATTAAACAAATTGAATAATATAGATAAAATACAACTAAACAATTTAACGTTCTTAAAAAGCGATATTGGACAGAGTACCGTGAGCTAGCGGGTATTCTATAGATTTAATAGTCAAAAACTTGAGAATCCCGCTTGCATAATTGTTAATTCTCCGAGTTGTCTTTGGGGATTACAACGCAACGAAATCCTGTGTCGTCTGTTTGTTTATCCGGTACGTAGTACCAGCGGGTTTCAGACGTACACCAACTTGAAGAACTACAATAGCAACCGCCGCGAATAACGCGTTCTTCATAGTCAGACTTATACCTATCCTGACACCATTCACAAACATTGCCATGCATATCGTACAATCCCCACGCATTAGGCATCTTCTGTCCTACAGGATGAGTTTTGGAATCGCTATTCCAATCGTACCACCCCATTTCGTCCAAATCTCCAGCATAATCTCCTGAAGAGCCTGCGCGACAGGCGTATTCCCATTGAGCTTCAGTCGGAAGCTGTACAGGTAATCCTAGTTGAGCGCACTTTTTACAAAACTTATTACAATCTTTCCAGGATACGTTCTCTACTGGATTATTATCGCCCTTGAAATGGCTTGGATTCTTTCCCATAACAGCTTTCCATTGCGATTGCGTAACCTGCGTTTCCATTATCCAGAAGCCTTTGGTTATTTTGGTCCTGTGTTGTTCATCTTCTTCTCCCATCATGAACACACCTGGCGGACACCACCTGAACGCGAGCTCAACGTCTTTGATGACAATCGTTTTACGTTCTCCAACGCGGGTTCCCGGGATTGAAAGATCGCCGGTTTCATCTGGCTGCGGCGGCTGTGTTTTCTCTAACGGTTCAGGCGTTGGTTGAATAACATTCCCTTTCAGCTGAACTTCAATTCTATTAACAAGTTCTTTAATCGTTTCCGGAGTCTGATTAGAAACTTCGTATCGACTTTTATTAACAAGCGGATATATCAGACTACTAGCATAAATGTTGAAATTCCCAATTCTATAGGGGTATATTTTCTTATTCATACCTTTAGCAATTCCAACCTCACTGGCAATATCTTCGGAATCTTGAACGTCCTCTGTCCAGACAAGCAACAAAACTTTACAGGCAGAAATAGCCTTTAGTATTATTCGGGGATAATCTTCACCGCAATCAATATCTTTCCAATCTACAAAATACGTTATTCCCCGACGTTTAAGTTCTTCTTCTATAGGCTTAACCAATTCGGCATTGCAGCGTCGATAGGAAATGAACACATCTCCTGGAGCCGGCAACGATTTTTGAGATTTTGACATGACGATATTCAGTAGTTTGGATTGCTTTGTTCGAATTTATTGTCAACATTCGATATTATAACAGGGTATAATGCTGCCGTCAATAGGGGAGAATAAGCGGTTATAATAAAAAACTTTTTCAAAAATCCCCCTTGAAATTTTCAGGAGCTGTAATTATAATAGGTTACAGAATAAAGGTTATAAGAAAGCGTTTGAGCGGGATTTATTCTCTCCGCTCGTCGCGTTTACATCAAATTATCCATTCCAACAACAGGAGCTTAACATGCGTACATTGACTTGTTTGTTATCGTTAGCCGCTCTGGTTTTGAGCGGAACGTGCTTTGCGGACGAAAAATGCTGCGAAAAAGAGCAATTCCCGATTGCCGCGTTCGTCAGCGTCGATGCCGGCCTGGGCGTTCAGATTGACTTCGCCAAGGAAATTGGTCTGAAGTACATCCAGATGCATACGCCGTCCAAAGAAGCGCGCACGCCCGAAAAGGCGGCTGCGTTCAAAGCCCGTCTGAAGGAACTCGGCTTGACCCCGTTGGTTGTCTTCTGCGGTTTTGAAGGCGAATCCTACGCAGACATCCCGACGACCAAAAAGACCATCGGTCTGGTTCCGCCGGAGACGCGCGCCGCTCGATTTGAAGAAGTCAAGGAAATCGCCAACTTCGCCAAGGCTATCGGCTGCGACGTCGTCGGCATTCACATTGGATTCATTCCGCTGAAATCGGAAGACCCCAAGGCGCACGACGACCTCGTCAAAGTCGCTCAGGAACTGTGCGATTACCTCGCCTCTCAGGGACAGCGTCTTCATCTGGAAACCGGACAGGAAACCGCCGACGGCTTGCTGGCGTTCCTCGAAGACGTCAACCGTCCGAATCTGTTCGTCAACTTCGACCCCGCCAACATGATTCTTTACGGATCCGGCGAGCCGATTGAAGCCCTCAAAAAGATTGGCAAGTACGTCCGTTCCGTCCACGCCAAAGACGCTCTGTGGGCGAAGAACCCCGGCAAAGAATGGGGACAGGAAGTTCCGTTTGGTCAGGGACAGGTCAACGCTCGCAAGTTTGTTGAAACCCTGAAAGAAGTTGGATACACCGGCCCGATTACCATCGAACGCGAAATTCCCGATCAGCCGGAACGCCAGAAGAAGGAAATCATCGAAGCGAAGAACCTGATTGAATCTATCGCTAAAGAGCTGAAATAACGTTAATCTGTAACAAAACGGCGATTGCAGCCGGGAACGCTCAAACTCCCGGCTGCGCCGGTATTCTCTGACTCTTGCTGAGCGTCTTTTATTCTGCGCAAAAAGACAACAAATTTAACGCAATAGTGCATTGACTTCTTTTCGACGCTGGTTTATATTTGACAGTATTGAAGGGACTGCCCCCGTTGTCAATGCTGATATAGAATCAACCCCCAAAAAGGAGAAGTCAATGAATCGAGCGTTTACGTTCTTCCTGTTTGCTGCTGTAACAGTTTTATCAGTTGGTCTTTGGGCGCAAGAGCCGTCCGCGCCGAAAGTCGAGTCCGGCTACGCCGTTGAACCGGTGTCGTTTCGCGACGTCGTCCTGACGGACTCGTTCTGGGCGCCGCGGCAGGAAATCAACCGGACAAAATCCATCTCGTACGCCTTCGATCAGTGCGAGAAAACCGGACGAGTAAGCAATTTCTGGCTGGGCGCAAACACAGCTCCGCGGGGAACGAAGTACGTTACGCCTCAGTTCAACGACACCGATATTTACAAGGGAATCGAAGCGGCGTCGTTTTCGTTGGCGACTCATCCCGACCCGGAAATGAGCCGCTATCTGGACAGATTAATCTGCATCGTCGGCGCGGCTCAGGAACCCGACGGCTATCTGTACACGCTCATTTCTCAAAAGCGGGATTTTTCCAAGACGAATCCCACGTCCGAAGGAAAACGCTGGCATGAACTGCAATGGTCGCACGAATTGTACAACGCCGGGCACATGTACGAAGCCGCCGCGGCGCATTACTGGGCGACCGGTCAGACGAATTTTCTGGAAATCGCCCGAAAGAACGCTGACCTGGTTTGCAAGACCTTCGGACCGAACGAAGGGCAGGTTGTCGACGTGCCCGGACACGAGGTTATTGAGATGGGGCTGGTCAAGCTGTATCGCGCCACCGGCGACGTGAAGTATCTCAATCAGGCGAAGTTCTTTGTCGAAATGCGCGGACGCAAGGATTTGAGACGTTCTTTGGCTAACAACCCTCAAGCCATGTACGGAAAGTACGCTCAGGACGCCACGCCGCTGACGGAAGAGAACGAAGCGGTCGGGCACGCCGTTCGAGCAACGTATCTGTATGAGGGCGCGGCGGACGTAGCGGCGATGACCAAAGACAAGGCGATTTCAGACGCGATTACCCGAATCTGGAACAACGTCGTCAGTAAAAAGATTTACATCACCGGCGGGTTGGGCGGAACGCCTCACGGGGAAGCGTTTGCCGACAACTACGTCCTGTCCAACTTCAACGGCTATTCCGAGACGTGCGCTCAGATCGGCGGCTGCGGCTGGCATCAGAGAATGTTCCTGTTCGACCAGGACGCCAAATATTACGACGTCATGGAGCAGACCATTTACAACTCTCTCATTTCCGGCGTTTCCCTGTCGGGCGACAAGTTTTTCTATCCCAACCAGCTCGCCTCCCGCGGCGGGATTAACCGCTCGCCGTGGTTTGGGTGCGCCTGCTGTCCGCAGAATTTAATGCGCTTTATCGCCTCGCTGGGCGGGTACGTCTACGCGACTGACGACAATAATCTGTACGTCGGATTGTACATCGCCAACAAGGCAACGGCGACTGTCGGCGGGAAAACCGTCAATCTGGAAATGACGGGGAATTACCCATGGTCAGGGGACGTCGAACTGACTGTAACGCCGACGGACGCCGAGGCGAAATTCTGCCTCAACCTTCGCGTTCCTGGCTGGCTGAGCAAGACGCCCTTTGCCAGCGACCTGTACGAGTATTTAGACGGTCAAACGCTTCAGCCGACTATTACCGTTAACGGTCAGCCGGTTGACGCTGCGCCGATTAAGGGTTTTGTGAAAATCGATCGAGTTTGGAAGCCAGGCGACAAAGTCGCGATTCATTTCCCCGTTCAGCCCCGCTGGGTCAAGGCGAACCCGAACGTCAAGTCCTGCGAAGGACGCGCCGCTCTGACGTACGGACCGATTGTCTATACGTTTGAATCCTGTGATAATGACGGGCATATTTTCGACGTTTTTGTCAATCCGGAGAACCCGGTTGAGGTCGGCGAGTACAATCCGGAGTTCCTCGGCGGCGTCATTACGCTCAAAATCAAAGGCTATTTGCCGCAGTTCAAAAACGACGCAGCAAGCGACTGCGAGGAAATCGAACTGACAGCGGTTCCGTACGCCGTCTGGAATAACCGCGGAGATGGGCAGATGCAGGTCTGGGCGCCGACTTCCGCCAGTCAGACGGAACGTCCCGCCGCGCCGACGATTGCCAACACGTCCAAGATTTCAGTCTCGTTTACCCGCGGTTCCAACAACCAGATGTTTTTGGAATCCGTCGCCGACGGCGCGTATCCCGGCGACGTCCAAAACGAGAACCCGCAATCGTACCGGAACTTTGACTTCTGGCCGCACCTCAACACAAAAGAATGGATTCAGTACGACTTCGCCAAGACGGAACAGATAAGCAAAATCGGCGTCTGCTGGTTCGACGACTCCAAACGGAGCCGCGACTGCGCCGTTCCCGCCAATTGGAAGATTCTCGTTCAGACAGAAGACGGTCAATGGGCAGAACCGACAAACGTTTCCGGATACCCGACCGATTCCGAAAAGATGGCGTACGTTACATTCGACCCCGTCCGCGCCAAAGCGATTCGGCTGGAAATCCAGTCTAAAGAGAAGTTCTCCGCCGGTCTGTTTGAATGGACAGTAGAATAAATCAGCAATCTGAGAAGCCTCTAGCTATTAGCCGCTAGCTGTTAGCATGGAATTTCGTAGTTCTCAGCGTTAATTTTTAAAGCTGGAATCCAAAATTGCAAAGCTGAAAGCTAGCAGCTAGAGGCTAGCAGCTGTCTCACAACAATTGCAGTTACTGGACAGGTCTCACATATACAGGTATTCCATGCGAATGCCAACGTCTAAAAAGCCAAAGAAGGCAAACAGTTCCGGCGGCGCAGGATAAACCTTTTGTCCAATTTGGAATGAGTACGGCATGGGATTTATGCCCTGTTCAATCAAAGGTTGAGTATGCCGGCGGATTTTGTCAAAACGATGGTTTTGAGAAGATTCTATTGTATCGAGCCGTCGAATCGGGTCAGTAATGGTTTGTTCATGAGCAGGAAGAATCGTTTTCACAATTCCCGCTTCAGACAGTTTGCGAACGCGAATCAGGCTTTTGTAATAGTTGGCGTACCCGAGCGTTTCTGCAAACAACAGCGGCCAAATTGGCGGCAATGTATGTGATAAAATATGATCTCCGGCAAATAAAACGTCATCAAAAAGAAAACATGAGTGCCCTTTTGTGTGCCCTGGAGTTGGAACGACGGTAAAGTCTCCGATTTTTTCTCCGTTGTCGAACACATGGTTGACGTCGTAGTCTACAGTTCTCGGACCGAGATCCAAAAAGCCCTGTCTTAAACGCGGCCTGGCTTCTTCCGGAACGCCGCACAGATCAAAGAACGTTTGCAAATAATCTAACGCAGATGCGAAATAGTCGCGGTTTTGCGCTATCATTTGGTAATCTTGCTTATGGATGCAGCGTTCCACCGATGGGTTGTCGAACAGCGGCAATCCGCCAATGTGATCCAAATGAGAATGCGTCAATAAAACGCGGCGAACGTCTGACGGGCGGAAATTAACGCCGTAATGTGTATTTATGACGTCAAAGCCGTCAAGAATATCCTGGCGGGACGTTGCATCTTCGCTGCCTGTATCGATAACGGTAGCCAAAGACGGGATTACATGAACCCGTCCTACCATAGACCGATACATTTGACAACGGATAACGTATATATCAATTCCGGAACCGGAAACAATTTTTTCTACTGGTAAACTCATTCTGACTGACTTGACGTAATAACTGTCCAACCTCGTTCGTTTGGTTCAAATGGCTCGCCGCCAAATAACTCGAACTTGTTGACTTTGATGTTTTTCAAAGCGTAGGACTGTCTGTCGCCGTTGGGAGAGTATCTCTGGAACGCAACAGGCTTGCACGGCTTGACGTTAATAATCAATTCCGCTTTTGTCATGTCCTGCAAGTCTTCCTGATATTTAGGATACGCTTCGAGCCAAATTTGTCCCTGAGGCGCGCCGGGAGGAAGAGGAATAAGTCGAATCCAGTACCTGTCTCGCAGCGTCGCGGCAGACGCGCCAAAAAGAAACGCCATCGGACCTTTTTTCAGTTCCTGACCTGTCATTGCGCCGTCTGAATACTTGTATTCGTTGATTTCCTTTTTATCAAAATTATACGTGTATACGGATTTTCCGTTGCACCGATAAAGCTCTTTGGGCGGTCCGTCAACGCGAAAAACGCCCTTATTGGGGGCTTCATATTTTAAGAACCCTGTGGTTTGCTGAGCTTTTGGCGCGGAATTGACGTCTGTTCCGCCTACTGAAACCGCCGGATAGGAGTACAAATCAAAATCCGCCTCGAACTTTTTGATTCCCTTGGTGTAACTCTCCCAAAACGCCAAAACTCTATCGACTTGTTCCTGCTGTTGCGGGTTAAGTTCAAACGGGGCGTTAGACTGCGGCTGAACGATTGGCTGCGGCTGCCCAACGGGCTGACGCTGACCATAAGACGGTTGCTGACCCATTGGCTGAGGTTGTCCAACAGGCCCCATTGGCTGAGGCTGTCCAACAGGCTGTTGTGGAACGTATGCTCCATTTTGCGGGCTGGGCGAAACCGGTCTTTGCGGAACAGATGGATTGTAGGAACCGTTTCCCGAATGCTGCGCGTTTTGTTCTGGAGGAACAAACCCGGAATTGGGAACAGAAGGTATATCCATCTTCGGTCTTCCGCTAACGCCGTTATAACCCGTTCCTGCCGAGGCGGGATTGATCGCTTGTCCACCTGAAGAATACGGAGGCGTTGCGCTTGGCGGATAACCTGTTTGTGAAAATGCCGTTGAAGCAGCTAATATTAAGCCGATCCAAGCAACAGCGATAGTATTATGGTTCATCAATTGGGTTCCTTTATAGGAATTTGACTTCTTGCAAGCATTAAATTGTTTTAATTATTATATCAAAAACCGCCCATTTTACAAGGGCGGTTTTTATGTTTTTTTCTGAAACTTATCCTTTTACGATTTGGATTGTCCTTTATGCAAAAGCGGTTTGTACTTGTAATCTTTATAAAAAAGCGAAATAATTATCTGTATCGTAGCAATTAGAATAAATATTGGATAGGCGAGCATGCCGAGCCAGTATTTCCCAATGGATTTGCCGCAATACGCAACGCTAAGAAACGCCATAAAAAACATTGCCAAATACGATGCTAATATTGCTCCGGCTCCGATAACCAGATTGAACGTCCAATGCGTTTCCGGAATCAAAGGAATTTTGGCAATAAGTGCGTAGATGAAAACTATCGTGGTTGCCAACGTTGCCAATCCAGTCGCCAAAGGAGCTGTTGCATTCCAGAACAAGTCCAATTTTTGAATGGGGTGTGGAAACAGATTTGCAAGAGCCTTTCCCGCAAAATGGGTATTTTTCTTCGCTCCAAACATCCAGCGATACAATTGCGCCAGCCAGGAGTCAAGATCTGTTGGCTGTTCGTCGCAAAATTTGGCGCGAAGCGTATGGGTAATGCGCTTTCCCTTCAAAATCGTTTTGGCGGTAAACTCAAAATCCTCTGTAATGGAATGAGCCGTCCAGCCTTCCGGCTCAATACATTCTTTTAAGAACGCGAATCCGGTGCCTTCTACAAAACAGGACAACCCCAGCCGTCTGCGGGGCATATTATACGCGCGCGAGACGACAAGCCAGTGCGTAGCGCACATATTGGCAATCCAATTGTCGTACGGATTAACCGAATCGCGAAATCCCAAAACCGCTTCCGCTTCGCCAGATTGAAGCCCAGCGTTGATTTCCGTTAAATAACCGGAATCGACAATATTATCAGCGTCAAATATGCAATAGGCGTCAAATCGATCCGGATATTCCTGTTTAATCCTGTCGATAGCGTACGTCAGCGCGGTGCCCTTGCAGGGATGATCCGTTTGAATCGCTTCCCAAACAACGGCGCCGTGCTGTCTGCCGACTTCTGCCGTGCTATCTGTGCAGTTGTGAGCAATGAGAATAATCTCAAAGCAGTCTGACGGATAATCCTGCGCTTTGAGACTGTCGATAAGCTTATCGACAACCTTTTCTTCGTTTCGAGCGCAGATTATCACGGCAATCTGCAAATTGCGCGCGGGTTCCGGAAACGGCTTGTCTTTGCAATGCCCGACAATTATCATGACTATAAGCCATAATATGTACGGAAACAGCAAAGCCTGAATCGCCAGGATAATAATAGCTGGAGTTGATAACAAAGTATTATATTTACTTTAAATAACAAACATGTTGAAAACTTATTCTACCGGTTTGAAAACCAGACCGGAGAGCAGCTTTGGATAAAAATACGTGCTCTTTTGCGGCATGCGTTCTCCGGCGATGCACAGCGTTTTGATGTTCTCGACCGTAGCCGGCATGACAAGCGCCGCCATCGGGAACTTGCCCGTCTTGAGTCCGTCGTCAACTTCGCTCACCAAGTGAACGTACGTCGGTTTGACTTCCGCCGCCGGCGGCATTTTCAGCAGCGTTTCGCAAATGAGTTTGTGCAGAATGCTCACGCCCAGCGCCTGCCAGTCTTCGTTGTGATCAGGCGTAACCGCAGCGATTTTCGCCTTGCCAGCGTCCGTCAGCTTGACCAAAGACCATTTGTCGTCTTTCTTCGTATACAGGGCGATTCTGGACTGGTCGCCGCCGGTTTCCAGATCTTCCCACATCGTAAAGCAGGAATCCGTTCCTTCGAGCGTTTCTTCCAGCGTGAAGCAGTCTCCCAAAGCGTTCATCAGTTCCGCCTGATCGAAGTC
>JAZRTH010000925.1:0-10044 GCA_045651945.1 Thermoguttaceae bacterium | reverse complement strand
ATGCTTTTTAGCCGGCTGCCGAAGTCTAACGTCGTCTCCCGGCGCTTTTACCGCTGATAAAAGCGCACCCGTTGTTATTCCCGACGCTGACGAACTGAAATCTGTTACTTTGATTGTAATTGGCGAACCTGTCTTGCAGTTTGTTGACGGCTTGAATGCTGCCTGCGATTCTATTCACTTAACGATTGCCGATCCGTTAAAAATCAAAAAACTGACGGCGATATTGCGTGAAATGAACCCGCGCGTTGCGCCTCAACTTCATCTTACCAGCAGCCCCGCATGGAGCAGGATGATTCTGGAGCGAAAGGAAGAAAACGAATTAAGTCCCAACGAACTCAAGCAATTGAATTTGGTTGGCGACAAAGAGAATTTCTCGTATTTTACAGCAGTTCTACCCGCCGCGATTAAAGGACAAGAGACGTTTTGCGGGGGATACGATCTGGAATGTTCGCCAGAAGGCGTCGAAAAGCTGAACCGGTTTTTAAAAGAGGAATTTCAAAACAACCGCAATAATCCGGACGTTTGCGTTATAACACAGGAAAAGGAATAGCCGTTTTTCTGAACTCGATATTTGAGGAGAAGATAAACGCTGGGAAGTGTGCTAATAAAAAGACGCTGTGTGTTTATTCAGGTTTGTACATTATTGTCGAGAAATACATTTTGGAGTTTCTCGACTTAATTTTTAAAAAACAATGGCAAGCCGTCGTATTCCAAATTTTTACTCTTGATTTTTCATCATTTTTCTTTTAAATTGATTATAATAAAAGACATACAGATTGCGGTTCTTGCAATCTATCGGTTCGAAAACGCGCGTTTTGGGAAGATGCGTTAGCTCGACAAGATTATTTATTCCATTCCCGCCTTGTATTACAACATGAGATTTCACATTATATTCGCATTGCTGGTCAGCGTAACGCTGTCTTCTATATGTATCGCTCAGCCGACGCCGGAGGATTTGAAACGTTTCAAAGCGTATCCCGATCTGGTCAAGGACAAGGTTCTCAACGAGAGCGTTAAAATCAATTGGCTCGACGCGAAAGGCGCCAATTTCTGGTACGAAGAAAAACAGTCTGACGGCAAGGTTAAGTACTACAAAGTAGAGCCGACGTCGGGAAAGCGTCTGGAACTGGATAAAAAGCCGGAATCGAAAGAAGCCGCGATTGAAAATGGCGGGAAAACGTTCTTTGACAACGATTCAAAAAAAGAAATTGCGGAGGACGCGTTCGGAGTTCAGAACGAGTTCTTTATCAAAAACAGCAACGTCTGGTATCGAAACAAAAAGGACAAGACAGAACGTCCGCTGACGTTTGACGGCTCGTACGGCGCGCCGTATTCCGACGACATTTGGGTTTCTTTCGACAAGCAAAAGCTGATAGCCTACCGCGTTTTCCCGGGGTCGGAACACGATCTTCAGATTGTCGAATCCACGCCCAACGGGGAAATGTATCCCAAACTGTTCAGCAAAGTTTATCGGAAGCCGGGAGACGAAGTCGATACAAAGCAGTTCGTCGCCTTTGACTTCTCGCGAAAAGAGAACCCGCTGGAGCCGGTTCACGTAGACGATTCCCTCTTTCCGCGTCAGTGGAAAATGCAGGTTATGCTGTGGGCGGTCGACAGCTCCGAACTGCTAGTCCGTTACAATCAGCGCGGACATCAGGTTTACCGCTATCTGGGAATCAACCCGGCAACTGGCTGGGCGCGCGTTCTGTTTGAAAAGAAATCTGACACGTTCGTCGACTACTGGAAAAAGGACTTCTACAGCGTCAACGGTCCGACGCGGGAGATGATTGTCATGTCGGAACAAAGCGGCTGGAATCATTTGTACCTTGTCGACCTTGTAGAAGGCAAGGTGAAAAACGCGATTACGCAAGGAGAATGGGTCGTTCGCGACGTCTCCTGGGTGGACTGGCCGAACCGGACGGCGTACATTTACGTGATGGGCTGCCGTGAAGGCGAAGACCCGTACAACAAGCATTTGGCGCGGGTCAAGCTGGACGGCTCGGATTTCCAGCTTCTTACGGAAGCGAAGGCGTATCATTCCATAACGTGGTCGCCGGACAACCAGTATTTTATTGACCGCTATTCCACGCCGGACTTGTTCCCAACGTACGAGCTTCGCGCCAAGGACGGGACAAAGATTCTGGACATCGTCAAGGCGGACGGCTCCGCTCTGCAGGCAACCGGCTGGAAACCGCCGGAGCCGTTTGTCGCCAAAGGACGCGACGGGAAAACCGACATCTACGGGCTGATCTGGAAGCCGTCCAACTTCGACCCGAAAAAGAAATACCCGGTCATCGCCAGCATCTATTCCGGTCCGTACGATTTCTTCGTTCCGAAATGGTTTGAGTCCTTCCAGATGCAGCAGCAGTTGGCGGAACTGGGATTTATCGTCATCCGCTGTGACGGCATGGGTACGAACTGGCGCTCCAAGGCGTTTCACGACGTTTGCTGGAAGAACCTTAAAGACGGCGGTTTGCCGGATCACATCGCCTGGATTAAAGCCGCGGCGGAAAAGGAACCCGCCATGGACTTGACCCGCGTTGGAATTTTCGGGGCGTCCGCCGGCGGACAGAACGCGGTTTCCGCTCTGCTGTGGCACAACGATTTCTATAAAGCCGCCATGGCAGGCTCTGGCACGTACGACAACCGTCTGGACAAAGTCGCCTGGACGGAGCAGTGGATGGGCTGGCCCGTCGATAAATCTTATTACGAGAACTCCAATACAGAACACGCCGACTTGCTCAAAGGACGCCTGGCGCTAATCGTCGGGGAAATGGACGACAACGTCGACCCGTCGACGACAATTCAGTTCGCCAACGCGCTGGTCAAAGCCGGCAAGAATTTCGACCTGATTGTC
Source organism: Thermoguttaceae bacterium (assembly GCA_045651945.1). Classification (GTDB taxonomy): domain Bacteria; phylum Planctomycetota; class Planctomycetia; order Pirellulales; family Thermoguttaceae; genus RUG11551. Next base: position 7,187 of record JAZRTH010000925.1, on the reverse strand, counting down.
GTTCCCGGCGGGAATCATTACTGCCCGGAATCCGAGTTCGGGCGACTCAAACGCGCCGAGTTCTTCGTCCGCCATTTCTACGGAATGGAACTGCTGAGCAACGATTAAAAAGAGAAAACGCGAGTCTGTTCGAATGAACCCCAAAACGCATTTTTCATCAGGAGTAACAGTTTCATGCAAAGAACAGTATTGTCATTTGTAACATTGGCGTTTTTAATTGTCTGTTTAACGTCAGTGAGTTTTGCAGATTCTCTGAATGCTGAGGGTGATTCTAATTCTGGAGCTTTACAATGCTCAGAAAAACATCCTCCTATAAGATTAACGCCAGGGTGTAAAGCAGGAGATCGCAAAGTTATAAAAGTCAACGGTATGGAATTTGCCTTTCGTTGGTGTCCTGCGGGAACGTTTACGATAGGAATGCCATATACAGACTACGCATTTCAACATTCCGTAACGCTGAGCAAGGGCTTTTGGATCTCTGAAACGGAAGTAACGCAAAAGCAATGGGAAGCTGTTATGGGAAATAATCCAAGTCTTTTCAAGGGCGATGATCGTCCCGTAACAAATGTTTCGTGGAACGACTGCAAAGAGTTTTGTCATAAGACAGGAATGCAGCTCCCAACAGAAGCTCAGTGGGAATACGCCTGCCGGTCAGGAACAACGGGAGAGTATGCTGGAAAAATTAAGGAGATGGCGTGGTTTTATGATAATGCAGAAGGTGAAACGCATCCCGTTGGAACGAAGAAACCCAATGCCTGGGGAATTTATGACATGCATGGAAACGCTTTGGAATGGTGTGAAGATAAGAATTGCGTCTATCCAAAAGAAAGCGTTACAGATCCCATTGGCGAATCGTATGGCAAAGACCGCATTGCTCGCGGCGGCGGAATATACAGTTATTTCGGGCAATGTATGTCAGGATATCGACTTGGCGTTGACCCTGAACATAAGGGCTACAGTACGGGATTTCGTTGCGTCATAAATCTGTAGGAAACTGCTAATATTCTATTTTCCATTATACAAAAAAAGCAGGAAATAGAAACCTATTTCCTGCTTCCTGTTCCCTGTATCCGATTCCCTGTTATTTCGGCAGAGGGATGTTTTTATCCGGGTTGACCGGACGGTCGATAATATATCCTCCGGTTGACCCTCTCTGATAGATGCCGTTGTTCTTAACGCGGCAGCCGTAAACATCTACTCCGCCGTAGTCAATCAGGAATGAGAAGTTGCCGCCGCATTCTGGGAAATGATGGTATTCAGGATTGATATCCGGAGCCGCGTATCCCTGGCTGGAGCCGTAGTAGTTGTCGTTTCCATCGTAGTCGAACAGAATGCCCATACTGGCTTGAGCGCCGTTGCCGCAGGAACCTCCGCCGACCGCGGTGTATTTGTCGTGTCCCTGGAAGTCCAGCAGAATTCCAAACGCCGCATCCCAACCGAAGCCGTTGTTCATAATAGTGGAATGATAGATATCGTTTCCGAAATCGTCAAACATAAATCCGACAGCGTAATGGCAGCCAAATCCGTTTCCTAATCGTTGGAACTGTTGCTGAGTTCGCGGTCCGCCGTTGAACGCCTTTTTGGTTGAACCAGCGTGGTTGTCGTTTCCGCTGAAGTCTCGGAGAATGCCAACGCCTTGCCAGTATCCTCCGCCGTGCGCGATGTAGTCGTATTCGTAGGCGTCGTCTCCTCCGCCTTCGAGCAGAACGCCGATTCCGCCGCCAGCCAAATCTCTCAGACCGCTTCCTAAACCTTGACCCCAGCCTTCGTATCCAGGCGTTTCAGGATAAGAGTCTGGATAGATTCCGCCCAGGTAATACGTGTCATTCCCGGCTACGTTATCCAACATTCCGAATCCTTTGGGATGCCCTAATCCTTGCGCCCACATGGCGGCATGATAAGAGTCGTTTCCGCCCAGGTCGATTGCCAGGCCGATTCCGCCTAACGCTGTTCCCTGAACGCGTCGAACGCCGCTGTAAGTGTCGTTTCCAGCCATGTCCAGAAGGATGCCAACGCCGCCCATGGTTGTGCCTTGCGCGACGTGCAGAGCGTCGTATCTGTCATTGCCATTACGGTCGATAAGGCAGGAAACGCCCAGGATTGACGATCCTTGAATGGCGGGCAGTTTGCCGGTATAGACGTCGTCTCCGTCTTCGTCGATAATGAGAAGAACCGGGCGGTTCATGCTGACCAGACCTTCTCGATAGACGTCGTTGCCGCCCAAATCGATAACGGCGCAGAAGCCTTGCATTTTTTCCAGTTCGTATTCGTTATTGCCTTTGCCGCCGACGAGAATTTTTCCTGCGGGACATTCCATAACCATTAAAATATCGCCTGTTACGCCAGCAACCTGATTGCGGGGCAGAGGATTGCCGTCTTTGTCTTTTTCGATCAGTTCCAGCTTGTCGATGGTTTTTTCGTTCAATTTCAAAAGCTGATCGAGAAAGTCTGTTTCCGTGAAGGAAAACATAAGCCCAGCGGCATCGTAATAGGCGCCGTAATCGAGTTTTTCAAGATTAATCAACATCTGCCGAACCTGATCGGAACGATAATTGACGGTATGCCCGACGCTGACCTGAATCGTAAACAGGTTGTAGAAGTTGGCATTCATGGTTTTAAGCCATTCCGGTTTAATCGGAGCGACTGCCTGAGCGTGAAGACCTTTAATTTCGCCCAATCGCTGAGCCAGCAGTTTATACGCCTCTTCATCAGATTTGACGTGTTTCGTTTCGCAAAGATTTCCAGCAGGAACGCCCATTTTTTCTCGGGCTTCTTTGAGCATGAAACCATAGCCCTTTGTTCCGCCGTACAAAACGCCAGCGTGAAGTTTTCGCGAGAATTCTTCCGTTTTGCTGGTTGCATGAATCGGGTCAAGAAGCAATTCTTCGTACCATTTCAGACGGCAAATGCCGTTATACCCGCCGATGCCTGTTGAACGGGCGCTTGTAGCGGTTCGACCTCTGAGGTAACCTATCCACGTGTTGTATTTTTGTTGAACCCCAGGACGGGTCGCGATTTGAGAAATCAAATCCGACTCCATGATTTTTACAACGTCTTCTGCCTGCGGAAAGCCGAGTTTGTAGGAACTTTGAGGAGCCTTGAGCCGCGGATCGTTAACGTAATCTATTGCGGGAGCGGTGGGGGTTGTCGTTTCCTTTTGTGCGTTGCTGTCCGCTTCTTCGCTGTTTTCTTCCTTTGGTTGAACCTTGGGCTTTTTGGCGTCGTAAAGACTTTTTAAATCTTCCTGAGTGATTGTATTTCGTACGTTAGCTGGCGTAAAGAAACCTCCAGGAAGAGGCGCAAAGATCGCGTTGGTTGTCATTTGGTAACCGCCAGCTCCAACCGAATCAACCTGTGTTGGACTATCGTTGCTTCTTTGACGCCAACGCTGCGCCAATGAAGAATCGCAGATTGTGGTAGTAATTGTAAACAAAATTGCCAAATACGTTGCACGCTTGAGCAGATTGGTTTTAGGTTTCATAAAAATACCTGGTTCTCTATATATAATTCCTGTTTTTTTAACGCTGACGCTAAATGGGGATTGACGTATAGTTAAGAATGGTTACAATAACGTCGTCGTCAACGATAAGTATTGTAGCATATAAAAATAAAATCATACCATTTATTTAGTATTTTTTCCCTTTATGGAGTTATTTATTTAACTGATAACCTTGATAATCGATAAAACCCTCCCATTCCCTCTATATAGAGAAATTACGCTAAATCCAGATTTTGTCCAAACGTTTCAAACGCTTCGGGTTGGAAAGTCTGTGTCTATTGACGGAACTACCCTGCCTGCCAGCGCCGCTATTGTTGGAGCGTTGCTGGCTGAAGCCCAGAAGTCTGAAAAGAAGCCGGGCAGGGGGGCGTCAGCTTTGAAAAGTCGTCTGTCTAAAAACAGGACGGACCATGAAACCGAAGCTGAAGCGCCGATTTTGGTTCTGTGTCCGGACGAGACTCAGGCGGATAACTTCTGTATGGATTTAACCACTTTTTCCGAGCTTTCCGGATTGAAGGTTTCTCCGCTTCGGCTGGCGATTTGCGACCCGTTCAACCCGGAATCGGCGGAGGCTTCGGACGCATTCGGTTACAGAATCAAGGCTCTTAAAGCTCTGGATGGATATGAATCGGGCAAGCCCGCTCCGCTTATTGTCGGGACGCTGCAGAGTATTTTACTCAAAACGCCCGCCAAAGAAACTCTTTCCAGTCAGACGATTCATCTGGAAGTAAACGACGTCGTCGACCTGAAAGATCTGATTAACAATCTGGTTCAAAAATCAGACAACGAATTCCATCGCGTTCCGATAGTCGTTCAGCCGGGCGAGTTTTCCGTTCGCGGCGGAATTGTAGACGTCTACCCGCTTGACGCGGACAATCCCATTCGAATTGAATTTTGGGATAATACCATTGATTCGATTCGCACTTTTGAAGTCTCCAGTCAGCGAAGCTTGGAAAAGATGCGGTCTATCGATATCACGGTTTCGTCGTCTGGCAAGCTCAATCCGGAGAAGACGGCGCAGATGGATAAGTTTACAAATCATCTGCCGCCTAATACTATAATTATTTATATTGAACCGATTGAGTGCGAAAACAACGCTCGAAAGTTTCTCGGCGCTCAGGAAAGTCTGCTTTCGCATTGGCGGAAGATGGAAAAAATGTTCGCCGGCGGCGTTCCGGATCCGCTGTCGCCTCCGGCTCCTAAAATGGAAGTTGCCGACTTGTACTGGCAAACGGCGCAAATCGCCAACGACCTGTTCCGGTTTCCGATGATTCAGATGGGGGCGTTTGCCTCCATGCCGCTGGATTTTGTCTGGCATTTCAATACGGAAACGGTCGAGCAGTTCAGCGGGGAGATGAACCGCATTTTACAGCAGTTCGATTCCGCCGCCGCAGGACAGGAAGTTCATCTGTTATGTGCCACCGCGACAGAAGTGCAGCGATTGTCAGACCTGTTCTCTGAAACGCAAACGGCAAAAGAAGGACGGCTGCTGTTTCACGTGGGATTGATTTCCGGCGGATTTCGACTTCTGTTTTCTTCTCGTCCAGATGGCATTCGCCAGACGATTCTGTCCGCGGACAACCTCTTTTTGCGTGCGACAATCAAGCGAACCGTTTCCAATCGGCGTTTGAGCAAGGCGATCGACTCGTTTTCCGAGCTGAGCATCGGGGACTACGTCGTCCATCTGGCTCACGGCATCGCTCGCTGCGCTGGAATTGAGATTCTCGAGCATCAGGGCATGGTCGAGGAAAACCTCAAACTCGAATTTGCCGACAACGCCAATCTGTTTGTTCCGGTTTCCCGAATCGGGTTGATTCAAAAGTACGTCGGCGGAATTAAAGGCGCGCCGCCGCTGGCGAAAATCGGCGGGAAACGCTGGGAAAAGCAAAAAGAGCGAGTCGCCGCCGAACTGGAAGACATGGCGGGGGAGATGCTGGAAATTCAAGCCAAACGCAAGACGCAGCCCGGCATCGCGTTTCCGATCGAGACGGAGCTTCAAAAGGAGTTTGACGAGTGCTTTCCGTACCAGGAAACGCCAGACCAGCTCACGACCATGGAAGCGATTAACCAGGATATGGGCGGCGTCGAGCCGATGGATCGCCTTCTCTGCGGCGACGTCGGGTTTGGCAAAACGGAAATGGCGATTCGCGCTGCATTTCGCGCCGTCGAAGCCGGCTATCAGGTTGCGGTCATGGTTCCGACAACCGTTCTTTGCGAGCAGCATTATCAAACGTTCCGCGCCCGCATGGCGGAATTCCCCGTCAGAATAGCGTCGTTGTCACGGTTCGTTTCCAAACAGGAGCAGGAAAAGATTATCAAAGACCTGCTTGTGGGCAAGGTCGATATTGTTATCGGCACGCATCGGCTGGTTTCCGAAGACGTCCACTTTGCCAATCTGGGGCTGGTTATTATAGACGAAGAGCAGAAGTTCGGCGTGGAAGTCAAAGAGAAGCTCAAGCGGTTCCGCGCCTCGGTTGACGTCCTCACCATGACGGCAACGCCCATTCCCCGCACGCTGCATTCCGCTCTGCTGGGAATTCGAGACATCTCCAATCTGCAAACGCCGCCCGCTGACCGCGTCCCGGTGGAAACGCATGTGAATCGTTACAGCCCGGAGCTTATCAAAACGGGCATTGAACGCGAACTGGCGCGAAACGGTCAGGTGTTTTTTGTTCATAACAAAGTCTACGACATCGACATGGTCGCAGACCGGATTAAAGACATCGTACCGGAAGCGCGCATTGTTATCGGTCACGCTCAGATGGCGGAGGGCGAGCTGGAACGCGTCATGCGAGATTTTGTTCTCCATAAATTTGACGTGTTGGTTTGTACAACTATTGTCGAAAGCGGCTTGGACATTCCCAACGCTAATACGATGTTTATCGATCAGGCGGATCAGTACGGACTGGCGAACCTTCACCAGCTTCGCGGCCGAGTCGGTCGATATAAAAATCGCGCGTACTGCTATTTGCTTGTCGATGAGCATAAAATCATATCGCCCATTGCTCTCAAACGGCTCAAATCCATTGAGGAATTCAATCAGCTGGGGTCCGGGTTTACGCTTGCCATGCGAGATTTGGAAATTCGCGGGGCAGGGAACATCCTGGGAAAAGAGCAGTCAGGGCATATTGCCGCTATCGGGTACGAACTGTACTGTCAGCTTCTCGAAGCCGCCGTCAGAAAGCAGAATAAACTTCCGCCCAAAACGCAGATCGACGTTACAGTCGTTCTGCCGATGTCAGCGTACATTCCCGACTTCTATATTTCCGACCTCCGCCAGAAGATGGACTTCTATCGGCGTTTAAGCCGCGTTTCGACGCTGGAAGACGTCGACGCTCTGGACGCGGAACTGCGAGACCGATTCAACAACCCGCCAGACGAAACCGTCAACCTGATTGAAATCGCCCGACTGAGAATCATGGCTCATCAGTTGGCGATTAACAAAATCTATACAGACGGCGTCGATATAATTTTCGATTTCGCCTCTCGAAGAAAATTCAACCGCGTTGTAGAACAGGCGGGGCGCCCAATTCGAGTAACCGATGACAATTTCGGCTACATGAAGCTGGAAGACCGCGACAAAAACGCCGCTTATCTGCTGGCAATGCTCAAAAAAGCGCTGAAATCTAATTAGTGATTAGTAATTAGTAATTAGTAATTACGCAAAGCGCTGCTCTCAAGATACTTC
>JAZRTH010000924.1:0-3324 GCA_045651945.1 Thermoguttaceae bacterium | reverse complement strand
GTAATGCTTAATGCGTAATGCGTAATTACGCAAGCGAGAGTCTTTTTTCATTTTACAGAAGCGCTCATATTTTTCTTGCCATTGCACATGGTTGAGCCCGGTTCGCGGGCGTGTCGCCCGCATAGAACCGCGTAGCGGTTCAATGTTTCTAGCCGTGGGTTTTAACCCACGGAAAAAAGATTAAAAAGATTCTCTTTAATCGAGTCAACCTCTTTTTATCCCCCCGTGCCGCAGGCACGGGGATAAAAAGAGAATTTGTCGATGTTTTTATATGTGTTTCAACTGCCCGTGGGTTTCACCCACGGCTAGACATATTCAACCGCTAACGCGGTAGGGCGGCAAAAGACTGCTGCAAACCGGACTCAACCGTGTGCAATTGCAAGAAAAATTTGCGTGCGCCCGATTAGTAATTAGCGCTAAGTATGAGCGACGCTTGCGTCCTAACCACTTACCACTAATTACTAATTACTCTTCCCCATCGGGTGTTTAACGCCTTTGATTTGGGCGCTGAGATACGACAGGAACTGGATCAGCCCGTTGAGCTGCATCATGCGGGGGCCGAACTTGTCGATGAAGTCGTTGAACGAGTATTCGCTGTCGAGGATTTCGTCTTTTCGGGTGGTCAGCTCGTTGGCGAATTCCTGGATGTAATTGGTATGGATTTTTGTCAGCGCCTCCATGGCGTCTCGGCAATCGTCTGTTAAGAACGGATTGTCTGTTTGCCATTTCTGGAGTTCAGCCGCCTTTTGCTGATTGGGCGCGGCGTTCTGATTGACCAGAATCGTCATGCGTTCCACCAGCGCTTCGAGCAGCTGATTTTGACGCCGCTGCAGTTCCGTCATCTGAAAGAGCGTTTGAAGAATGTTCGTTTCGAATTCTGTACTTCCCAGCAGCGGGGCGGAGGGCGCGCCGATTTGCGTAACGTCTATCTGACTGTAGACGTTTTGATTCTGGTCGGAAACAACGCGTTCGTTTGATGGATCTTCCATAATTTGACTCCTTCGAATGATTGATTATTTCCTGTAGTATACCATATTATTAGTAGTACGTACAGGGGGACGGAAAAGTTCCATTAGGGAGCGCGAATAAGCTTTTATCGACGTATGCGTCGGTATTGGTAATGAAAGCGACGGCTAACCGTCACACTCCATAAGAAAGCCCTTGAACGCGGGGGGCATTCAAGGGCTTTCCGGTTGGACGTTACGCTAAACGATTAAGTTTTGCGTTAACGCCCCAACAGATGCTAAACTCATTACTCTGGTTTTTCAGACGGGTCGCCAGCGTTGGCGGTCGTCATGAACATGTAAATCTGCGGGTCGGTTTCGGTGCTGATGTTGGTAACGGAAGCGTCGCACAGACCGTGAACGATAACGCCGTTGTGATAGGAGCTGACGCCCTTGCGAATCTGTTCGCTGGCTTCGCTCGGAGCTTTGGTGATGTTGCCGGTAGCCTTATCGGAAACAACGTCAACGTAACCATTGGAGCTGGAGTATTCCGTATCGTCATATTTCCAGCTGAGGTAGCTCAGACGGTTGTCCTTCTTAATGGTGGTTTCGTCATTGTATTTACCAATTTCAAAACCGGTAAGGGCGGCGTACTTGAAGTTCTGTCCTTCACCCTTGTTGATGAAGCTGACGGTCTTGGAAGCGCCAGAACCTTGGGTTGGCAGAGCGACAACGGACGCGTCCGCGCCGACAGCCCAACGACGATATTCGTCAGTCGTTTCGCAAGTTAAAATGGTGTTGGCGGTACCGTCTTTAATGCCTTCCAACGTGCATTTGGATCCAGGATACAAAGCTCCGTCCGGTTTGGTGGCGGTTGTGTCGTAGTTGCAGCCCGAGGCGCCTTGTTCGACTGACAGCTTAAGGGATTCCGCATGGGTGGCGCCCATGGTTACATAGTTGGTAATGCCTTGTTTGTCTTCATCCTCGCTGTCCATAAGTCCCGGCGGCTGGTGGCTGGAGCTGGGGCAAATGCATCCCTTCATACGACGGCTGATGCCTTCGCGAACTTCGTCATCGCTGTCAGCGTCGTCAGGAGATCCCTGTTTGACGTCGAACTGATCGTACAGAGCGGCTTCTTCCATGAACGGAAGAATGTCAACGATCCAGCTGTAGCCGATTGGCTGAAGCTTGTCTTCCGCTTGTCCAGAACCATCGCCAGAGGAAACCTTGTGGCAGGACGGCGGGAGCTTTTTCTGGTTGTCGTGGTAGGTGTGGCAAGCAACACCGAGCTGACGCAGCTGGTTGGTACACTGCATACGTCGAGCGGCTTCACGGACGTTTTGAATAGCCGGAAGCATCAAGCCGATCAAAATCGCCAAAATGGCGATAACGACCAGCAATTCGACAAGGGTAAAACCCTTAGAGTTGAGGCGTTTCATGATTACGTTCTCCTAAAAAATAATGAATGGATGTATGTCGCTAACTATACGAGTTATGCGTTTAGATTATTTCTGTTTAAACTTCCTCAATACTATTGAGTGTTTGAGATATTAAAAAATTTCCAAAAACAACGAAAAAAGTGAAAAATTTTTCTGATCTCAGTATTCCTATAATATTATACAAGCTTTTTTATTATTGTCAAAGCATTTTATCCGCTTTTTGAACATTTTTCTTAAAAATTTTAAAAATAGTTTGATGTGATGTCTCGGTTTGGTAAAATGGGTAAAATGATAGAATGTTTCTCTTACTCCAGCCAGCGGCGCTGATACAGGCACCATTCGACGCAAACGGCGATGAGCAAAATCACGCCTAAAATCGTCCAGAGCGGGACGACGTCTTCGCCCGGCAGGGAGAACGCGTCGACGGAACTGGTCGGCATGCGTCCGTCTTCGTCGAGGAATTCTTCTGTGACATACGGATCGAATTCTCCGTTTGACCAGAAATCGACGATGTTTTTCACAACGATTCCAAACCCGGGAACGGTCTGCCATTGCTGACAGGCGAAGACGAAATGCTGTGCTTTTTTCTCGCCGTCAATCGCCCACGCCAGCGCGGCGCCGTTTTTGTCGGACGCCAGTGTAACAGCCGGGGCCGTCGGCTCAATAGACGCGGCGGCTCTGAACTGCTGACCGATCAGATTACAGCTCGTCCACAAGCCGGGGAAGAAGTCCACGTTGACGGACTCGACAACCGCGTCGACGGGCGTTTCGGTCGCCGTCCAGAGGTTAGACGTCTTTTTGGGCGCGATGCAAATCGTATACGCGTTGGGCAGTTCCGCAGGCCACGCCTCGTCGAAAACGACAATTGCGTTTGGCGGCAAATCGGTTGGGAGTTTTTTCAGCGATTCTACTTTGTCAATAGCGGGAACGGCTTTGAGAGC
>JAZRTH010000923.1:0-4334 GCA_045651945.1 Thermoguttaceae bacterium | reverse complement strand
GCAGCGCTTCATCTTGATAAAAAAGACATTTCAGGAATTATTGGAATGTTTTAATTGTAATACTTAGCGATAAGCGCTGGCATAAAGCAGACCGTTGATTATTAACAAAGTCATCGGACGTCTACTTTTTGCCAGCGCTTTATCCATTTTGCGTTAGGAAGTATTTTCCAGTTGAATTCTTATTATCGTTCGCCCGCCAGGAGTTTAGACGGTTCTTCCAACGAGGCGGAGAACGCTGTCCAGACGGCGGCAAGGAGGCATAACCCCAGCGTCAGAGCGAATCCGAAGCCGAGCTTTTCCCACGGGAAGGTCAGCGGGACGTTGACCGCTCCGAATGCGCCGGTTGACGAGACGCCAATCGAGCACCAGGCGGCAATCGTTCCCAGCGCAAAGCTGACAAAGCACGATACCAGCGCCAGCAAAAGCGATTCGGCGAAAATCATTCGAACGGTCTGGAATCGCGTCAGAGAGATGGATCGCAACAGGCCGATTTCCCAACGGCGGGTTCTGACCGACGCGACCATCGTATTGACAACCGCGATGGAGCTGATAATCAGAATCATCAGCGGCATTTTCGCCATCGCTTCTATAACGGAATCCGCCCGGGAATTGAGAAACGCGTTGAGCGATTCAATCGTCGACACCTTGGCGAAGCCTTTGGAGGAAATAACCTGGGAGTTCTGATCAGGAAGCGTAACTGCGCTCCCGCTGGTCGCTCCGTTACCGCCTTTCATAGTATCGCTACTCTCGACGGCAATTTGCGTCATGGCGTAGTTGAGAGCGTTGTAGTCCAGCTCTGAATCTTTCTTTTCGTCAAACCAGAAGAACCGGTTGCGGTCTTCCTGCGGCGTATTGAAAGCGTCCCAGACGATATCGTCTCGGCAGAAAATCAGCCCGCCGCGCCCTTGACGGAATCGCAGACCGGACGTCTTGACCAGCCACTGGTAGCCCGTATAGGATAGAACGCCGGCGATTTCAAACTTGACGGTTTTGGGTTTGCCGCTGTCGTCTTTGACTTCGCCCGGGTTGCTGACGCCTGTCATGGACGTCGTCCCGATGGTTTTCGGCAGCCCGCCGAACGTGCCGCGTCCGCTGGACGGGTCAGGAACGATGAATTCCAACTCGTCGCCCACGTGAAGGTTGAGCGGCTGAGCAAAGGCGTCGATAACCAGACAGTAGTTTTTCTCCGTTGAGTTGAGTTTTGTAACAACGTCTTTGAGCGTCCCTTCTGCCAGCGGGAATTTCAACATGGGGTTTGAACCTTCAAAAGCCTTGGCGACGTCGACGCCCATGATAACCATGTTGTCGTTCATGCCAAACGCATTTTTGCGAGGGTCGCCCGGCTTGTCGGGATCGTACTTCGGGTCAAGCTTTTTGAGCGTTTCGGTTGTGAATTTGGCGTGTTCTACTTGCAGAGCCATAAACCGGTCCGAGTCAACCGCCTTGCACGCTTTGACTTTCTCAATGTCGGCATCTGAAATCCCCTTCGGGAAAAACGCGACGAGGGCTTCCGGCATGTCGTGAGTTGGCGTAAACGGAACGAGCATCGAGTAGCCCCAAATCTCAAAGAAACAGTACAGCCCCAGACCGACGCTGATGCTGATAACGGTTCCCACGGATCGCCACAGCGAACGGGTCAGCTGTCCGTGCAGAAAGACGGACGGAATCCCGAAAATCGCGCTGGCGATTGGGGTGAAAATCTTTTCAGAAATAATAATCAGCGCTGGAATGAGCAGCAGGAATCCGATCGACATCAAGACCAGTCCCAAACCGCCGTAGAGCGTCTTTTGCAGCGCGCCAGAAACGATATTTCCGTAGACAATCAACGGGGTAACGGACGAGAGAATCAGTCCGACGACTGCCGAACTCCACGCCCAGCTATGGGGCGGGATAAACTGCGATTCCTGCAGCGCGTCAATCGGTTTTGTATGCGCCGCTCTGAACGCCGGAATAATACTAGCCAGCAGCGCGCCGCCGATTGAACACAGGAACGTCAAGCTGACGCAAAGCCAGCTAAGTGTAACAGCCGAGTTGTTTCCGTTGAAAACCTGACTTGTCCAGAGCAAACCGTATCCGGCAACCAAGCCGCCGATTCCGCCCAAAACGCCCAGCAAAACCGCTTCGCCGACGATGAGGAAGAAAATCTGCCCGCTGCTTAATCCAATACAGCGCAGCAGAGCCAGCTGGCGCGTTCGTTCGTTCACGCCCATGGACAGCGTCGTAAAAATAATAAACGTTGCCGCAACCAGAACCAGCCCGATGCTGGCGTACGCCTGTTTCAAAATGGAACTAGCGGTCTGGTTTTCCGTCAGAGCGGTTCTCACGTCGTTGACGTCCTGAAACATCAGGGGGGATTCCTTTTCCGCAAAGATTTTCTCGTACTTTTCGCGGAACGCCTTGACGTCCGTACCCTCCTTGAGTTTGATGTAAACCAAATCGGTTCTCGGGTCGCAGTCCGCCAGTTTCGCCGCAGCGCCGAGAGGAACGTAGATCGCGCCCTGAGTGATCTGGACGGGTTTGGGGGTTGTATCCACCTTGACCGCACCGGGAGCGCCGCGCTGAATGGGAGCGGAACCGCTCATGCCCTGCTGAAACACGCCGACGATTTTCGCCTTGTTTTCAACGCCGTTATAGTAGAACTGAACAATCGAGCCGATTTCCGCCTTGCGCTTGTCTTTGTCGCCCATCGGGCGCATTTGCTTCATCGCAGACGACCCGACTACACATTCCAGAATGTCCTGCGAGTCCTTCGGATAGCCTGTTACAACCGTATCGAACCAGCGGCCGTCTTCCAGCTTGAACGGACTTTCTGTCGTGTTGATTCCCACGACCAGAGCCGACCCCATCGGCGTTCCCATCCCTTGACGAATTCTGTCGTAGACGGAAAAGTTCTCGTCTGCCAAAGCCGACTGAACGCCAAAACACTGCATAGCGGTGTCGACAGAAACGACGTCCTCGTCGTTGCGAAGCATGGCGATAATCTGCGGCGTCAGCGGGCTGAGCGCTCTCATGTTGGGACGCCCGCCGCCCATTCCTCCACCGAATCCTCCCATGCCGCCCATACCGCCCATGCCTTCGGGACGTCCGCCTTCGGGCTTGCCTTCTCCGGACTTTGCTTCTCCTGGAACAGCTTCTGCGTTGGGCTTTTCTCCCATGGCGCCGGGCATACTGCCGGGACGTCCGCCCATGCCGCCAGGACCGCCCATGCCGGGGCGTCCGCCGCGCATTCCTTTGCCCATTCCGCCGCCGGGTCCGCCCGCCATTCCCGCCGGGGGCGAGAGAACAAGCTGATACGCGCCGAGGTAGTTTTCGGCGGTGTCGCGCTTTTGAGCGGAGAGCTGGTCAAAGCCGCCAATAATCCAGACGGACAGACAGGACGTTGCGATAATCGCCAGCAGAGCTAACGCCAGCCGAACGCGATGGACGCACGCCTCGCGAAAAATCAGTTTACAAAACAGTTGCATGGCAGTCTCCCCTTAGTTGTTGACGGATTGAGGGACAATCTGACCGTCTTTGAGCGTAATAACGCGATCCGCAAAGGCGGCGACTTCGTTTTCGTGCGTTACAACAAGGAGGGTTCGCCCCTGGTCTTTACACAGTTCTTTAAGAACCTGACACAGCTTCATGGAGTTGGCAGAGTCCAGATTCCCCGTCGGCTCGTCGGCAAGGAGAATATCCGTCGGGGACATCAGCGCTCGCGCGACGGCAACTCTTTGTTGCTCTCCGCCGGACAACGCGTCTGGACGATGGGAACGTCTGTCTGCGATTTCCAAACGGTTCAGGAGCATTTCCAGCCGCTCTTTATCGACGTCTTTCTTCCCGCCGGCGATAAGCGGCAAAAGAATGTTCTCTTCTGCTGTGAGCGTCGGAATGAGGTTGAACGCCTGAAAGATCAAGCCGATTTTCTCGCGTCGAAACCGGGTTAACGCGGCGTCTGACATCGCGCTGACAGAGTTCCCGTCAATGGAAATGGTCCCGGAGTCGAATCGGGTCAATCCCGCCAGAACGTGTAACAGAGTCGATTTTCCCGACCCGCTTTTGCCCATGATGGCAACGTGTTCTCCCTTTTCAATTTGAAGGGAAACGCCATTGAGCGCGTGAACTTCCGACGCGCCGGTTTTGTACGTTTTGTAAACGTTTTCAATCGTGATGAATGACATGATAATTGGGATTAACGAGTGATGAAAGGCGGTAATGGAGTTCGCTAACGGCGAACGGAATTACGCATTCGCCGTTAGGCGAACATGAAGAAGGGGGCAACTTTGTTGGTTCGCCTTCGGCGAACTGCGTAACTCCGCTCCTGTTAGTCGCTTCGTTACCGCCTTCCATTAAGA
>JAZRTH010000922.1:0-2783 GCA_045651945.1 Thermoguttaceae bacterium | reverse complement strand
ACACAATTTAGACGTCGTCAAGACGGCGGACTGGGTGATCGAGCTTGGCCCGGAAGGCGGCGACGCGGGCGGTCAGCTGATTTTTGCCGGGACGCCGGAAGACATGGCGAAGACCGATACGCCAACGGGCATCGCACTTCGTCCGGTTCTGGATCAGGCGAACAAACCCGCGCTGGAAATCAAGGACATTCAAAAGCAGATTCGCAAAAAGCCGGCGGCGGTTGAGACGACGACCGCGTCTGCCGAGCCGGAGGTGATTCATATTGAAGGCGCGGCGGAACACAACCTCAAGTCCGTCGACGTCGATATTTTGCGCAACAAACTGACCGTGCTCAGCGGCCCGTCCGGGTCGGGAAAAAGCTCGATGGCAATCGACACGATTTACGCCGAAGGGCAGCGGCGCTACGTCGAAAGCCTGTCGTCGTACGCGCGTCAGTTTGTCGGGCAGATGTCAAAGCCCAAGGTTGACCTGATTACCGGCTTGTCCCCCGCTATCGCGATTGAGCAAAAGCGAACGTCACAGTCGCCGCGGTCCACCGTCGGGACGGTTTCCGAGATTTATGACTACGTCAGAATCCTGCTGGCGCGGCTGGGTCAGCCGTACTGCCCGCATTGCCAGATCCCGGTCGGAACGCAAAGCGCGGACGAGATTATCAACCGCGTTATGAATTACCCGGAAGGGACGAAGCTGTATATTCTCGCGCCGCTGACGATTGACGTCGGGCGGAAATACGAGGACGTCTGGGAGAACCTGCGCTCGCAGGGCTACGCCCGCGTTCGTCTGGACGGCGTTGTCTATTCGCTCAACGACATGCCGGAGGAAATGGACAGACGCCGCCGCTGGAACGTCGAGGTTCTCGTCGACCGCGTTGAAATCCGCAAAGCCAACCGAAGCCGCGTTGCGTCGAGCGTTGAAACGGCGCTGTCGCTGGGGCGCGGGGAATTGCGCGTGGCGATCTGTGACGCGACTCGTCCGGAAACGCGCTGGAAGACGGACTCCTATTCCCAGCATTTCTCCTGCCCGAAATGCGGCGAGAGCTTCGTTCCGCTCACGCCCAACCATTTCTCGTTCAACTCGTCTTTGGGCTGGTGCCCGGACTGCGAAGGGATTGGAACGCAGATGGGCGCCGACTTGTCCGTTTTTGTCGAGGACGACAAACTGTCGCTGGCGCAGGGCGCGGTCAACCTCCTGCCGAACGTGTCCGGCGCGCTGTTCAAACGGATGCTTGCCGCCTTTGAAAAGGAAACCAACGTCCCGATTGACGTCCCGTTCCGGGAACTGGCGGGGCGGCATCGACGAATCATCCTGCAGGGCTACGGCGACTCCTGGATTCCCGTTTACAAGCCGAATGCCAGCCGCAAAAAAGACGCCGAGCCGGAACTGGACTTCAAATTCCAGTACGCCGGTTTGTATCCGACTCTCGATACCGCGTCGCGAATTCTGCCGGGCTTGCGGGTCAAGCTCAGCGGGCTGAGGGCGGAAATTGAATGTCCCACCTGCGGCGGAAGCCGACTGCGCGCGGACGCCTCTGCGGTGCGGCTTAAAGGACGTTCGGTTGACGAGCTGTGCCGCATGCCGCTGAATAAACTCTACGATGAGTTCAGCTCTTGGAAGCTGTCTCCAACGGAACAGAAAATCGCCGGCGACATCTGTAACGAAATTCTCAACCGCGTGAAGTTCCTGCTCGACGTTGGGCTGGACTACCTCACCTTGTCACGCCCGGCGACGTCGCTGTCCGGCGGCGAAATGCAGCGAATCCGTCTGGCGTCGCAAATCGGCTCCGGGCTTTGCGGCGCGCTGTACGTGCTGGACGAACCTACTATCGGGCTTCACCCCCGAGACAACGTCAAACTGCTCAACGCGCTGCGGAATTTGCGAGACATCGGCAACACGGTTTTGGTCGTTGAA
Organism: Thermoguttaceae bacterium; assembly: GCA_045651945.1. Classification (GTDB taxonomy): domain Bacteria; phylum Planctomycetota; class Planctomycetia; order Pirellulales; family Thermoguttaceae; genus RUG11551. Next base: position 874 of record JAZRTH010000922.1, on the reverse strand, counting down.
CACGACAAAGAGATCATTTCCGGCGCGGACGACGTTCTCGACTTTGGCCCCAAAGCCGGCGATTTCGGTGGAGAACTGGTCGCTCAGGGCGAGCCGAAGTCGCTTGCCGATCAGGAACGCTCTGTTACAGGACCGTACCTGGTCAACCAAAAGTCGATTGCAATTCCATCCAACCGACGCGCCATTCCCGGGGCGGAACTGTACAGCGTCGGGCTGGACTCCGTCCCGGCTCCCAAAATTCGCGCTCGAAAGGGGCAAAAGACCGCCGAACCAAACATCGCGCTGGCGTCTGATTTGGGGCGATGGCTTCACGTTTACGGGGTTCGACAGAACAACCTCAAAGACGTCGACGTTCACATTCCCGTCGGCGCGTTTACCGTTGTAACAGGCGTTTCGGGGTCAGGGAAAAGCTCGCTGGTAGAAGACGTTTTGTACTGCGGCATGGCGAGAATCCTGCAGCGGTCAACGGTTCAGGCGGGCGTGTACCGCAACATCGTTGGGATTGAGCATTTCAACAAGGTTATCAACGTCGATCAGCGGCCAATCGGTCAAACGCCGCTGAGCAATCTGGCGACTTATACGGGCGTGTTCGACTACATCCGCAACCTGTTCGCATCTCTGCCGGAGGCGAAAATCAAGGGCTTTTCCGCGCGCCGGTTCAGCTTTAACGCGCCGGGCGGACGCTGCGAAAAGTGCGAGGGCTACGGGCAGATTAAAGTCGAAATGCACTTCCTGCCGGACGTCTGGGTCAACTGTGACGCCTGCAACGGTCAGCGATACGAGCCGGAAACGCTGTCGGTGAAATACCACGGCTTTTCCATCGCCGACGTGCTCAACCTGTCCTGCAAAGAGGCGTTGACGCTGTTTAGCTCTC
>JAZRTH010000921.1:0-1976 GCA_045651945.1 Thermoguttaceae bacterium | reverse complement strand
AAAGGCGTTTCCTGACATCGTCGATTATCCCGACCCGTCCAAGCCGCTGCCGGAAGCGTTCTCCGGTTACGACAACCGTTCGCTGTTCTGGTCGCTTCAGTATCGCGGTCAGCTGAGAAAGGCTCTGTTACAGTACGCCTTCGACCGGGACTTGATGCACCCGGAAGATTTCGGGACGATGAGCCATTGGTATTCTCGAACGCCGCATCAGTTTCTCAACGCGGTCAAGCCGGAGTTTCTGCCCAACTTCACCGGACACGGTCATCCGACTGCTCTGGTTTGGGACGTCCGACAGGACAAGTATCTGGACTATTACTGGAAACTGACTCAGGCGCATATCGACAACTACGGCAAGCCGGAGCTGTTCCATACGATTGGCCCGGCGGAGCGGCGCTGTTACAAGGATCGGGAAGACAACCTGAGAATGAAGCTCTACGTCTACCGGCGATTGATCGACAACCTTCGCCAGCATTATCCTGACGCGCCGCTGCTTTTGGCGGGCTGGGATTTTTACTGCACGTGGCAGCCGCAGGAGGTGCGAGAGTTCACCAATCAGCTTGACCCGAATCGATCGATTTTGTGGGACTACGAAGCCGACTCCAAAAGCGAGCGCAACTTTACCAACTGGGACGTTATCGGCAGGTTCCCGTACACGTTCGGCATCTTTCAGGCGTACGAGGCGGCAATGGACATCCGCGGGAACTATCCGCTTATTGAACAGCGCATGAAACAGGTCGGCGACGACCCGTTCTGCCGCGGCTACATCCTCTGGCCGGAGAACTCCCATTCCGATATTTTCCTGCTGAATTTCTTTACCGCCAACTCCTGGAAGCCGGGCAAGACGACCGACGAACTATTGGTCGAGTTCTGCCGTGACAGATACGCCGATCAGGCGGAGGAAATGCTGATAATCTGGCGCGACGTTCTTCCGATTTCTCAAATGCTGGACTGGAGCGGCAACTTCTGGTTCCAGGTTTTCAACACCATGAACGGCAAAGTCAAGCCGCAAGACGCCGCTACGTGGAGGAACGCCAGCCGAGATCAGATTCCGCGATTGCAAAACGCCTCGCAAGTGTTAACGCGTTTGGCGGAAGTCGAATGGAAAAACCCGTTTGTCTATCGGGACTCCATCGACCTGGCGCGAACAACCATTGACCGTATGCTGACCTGCGCCCGCGTTACGCTCTTTGCCGCCATGAACGACTGGCGCGAAGGGAAAATCACAGCTGAACAGGCAAGAGCTAAAGTCAATGCGTACTACGAACTGGCGGAGGCGATGCGCGATACGCTCGCGTTACACCCGGACTATTCCATTTACGAAACCGTTGTGGGCATGAACGCCGTCGAGCCGATTGTCAACCCGGACTTTGACCGCGTCATTCTCGACAACGCCTCGTGCACCTACTGCCAGTCGCATCAGTACGAACTCATGCAGACGTGGTATATGCCGTGCATTAAAACCATCTGCGACTGGGCGAACGATCGGCTGGATCGAGACGACAAGTCCGCCTTTACGTATCCGGACAGTTTCAAGAAAGTTGTAACAGAGAAGAAAGCGGAAATGCTGTCGACGCCGTTAAAAGATCAACGTCCGACGCTGGAAAGAACGCAAGAGAATTTCAAAGCCGTTATGCTCCGCGCCGCTAAAGCCGCAAGCGTAATTGAGAAATAGGTTTAAGAGTATTCTATCGGAGTGCGAGAGCGTAGCTCTCGCTTTAAAAGCGGGAGCTTTGCTCCCGCACTCCGAAATGGTTACGATTTACTTACTTCCCGCGTTGCGAATAAACTCTTCAAAAATCTGCCGGGCGGCGGCATGATCTTTGTACATTCGTTCCGGGTGCCATTGAATCGCCCAGACGAATTTCTTGTCTGGCATGTAGACGCCTTCTGTCAGATCGTCTGTCGCAAACGCCATGGCGACAAGCCCCTTTCCGAGTTTGTCGATTCCCTGATGGTGCGTGCTGTTAACCGCGATT
>JAZRTH010000920.1:0-2308 GCA_045651945.1 Thermoguttaceae bacterium | reverse complement strand
ATTTTTTTAAAATTTTTTTCCGGCAATTTTGCCGGAAATTGACCAAAAAAGGGGTCGGGATTTTGACCCGAACCCCATTCTGATTTTTCCGCCCCTTTCAAACACCAAAAAAGCCGCGCAGAGACGGCAAGAATCGAAAGGGGCGGGGCAGCCAGCCAGCCCTAAAGCGTGAGAAGTCCTTACTGCCGAATTCATCGCCGCGGGCGTTGTAAAACAACAGCTTGTAAAATTGGGAAAAGCCCTGTTTTCCCGGGTGATTCTGCCCCCTTTTGACACTCAACAGAACGCGCAGAGGCGTCAAGAACAAAAGGGGGGAAGGCAGCCAGCCTGTCCTTGTAGTTAGGAACTCTACTCTCACCGCGGCAGCGGAAGCGGACGACTTAAAAAGTCAGCAAAAAATTATTCAATTGAGGGTGTCGGGGCTCGAACCCGAGACCCATTTTTAAAAATCGGGCATTTTCGGCATTTTCGCGGCGCTTTTTGCCGTTACAAGGGCGCCAGCGGAAAAATTTTTGAGCTGACGCCGGAAACCCCCGTTGACACGATCGGGGCTTTGTGTTTTAATTGGGGACAGTTTGAGCGCCGCGGCGTAGGAAACCGGCAGGCGAGCAAAAACACTCAACAAAAAATTTCTCAAAATCGGCATGATCCACGGAAAACCTCAACGGGTTTTTTTTGGCGCGGGAGTTTTTGAGAAGTTCTCCCGCGCTTTTTTATTGCTTTTTATGAGACCTCCAAACGTCGATGGGTATGATCGCCCCGCGAACGCAGGACGCCGGAACGGGGGTTTAAATTTTGCGGGTTAAGTAAAAGGCGAGCTATAGTTAAAAACGCAAGGAGCCAGAGAGTTTCGGACGGAGCCATTTTTTGGGTTTTAACAGTTGGAGCCTCAAAAAAATGGAAATTGACCAAAAGACAACAGTTGCTGATCTGCTCAATCTGGCGGCGGACAATCCCGCCGTTCTGACGCTGACGATCGGCGGGCTAAGCGTACTAGTAAAAAATAAAATCAGTTCCCGGTCGGACGGGTTGACGGCAGACATGACATTGACCGAGTTTTATAATCGCTGGTACATACCAAAGATCGCCGCGCGAAATCGACAAAAGAACGCAACGCTGGCAGAGCGAGCGACCGCGTTTAGGTATTGGGCGGAGTTTACCGGCGACCCCCGGTTGTCCGACTTATCAGACGACACCATCGACGCCTTCGCTGCCGGGTTGTTCCAGGTTAGACGCAACGGGCGACCGTTGAGCGATCAGACGATTCGGAAGCACCTTTCAGCCGTCGAGAGCGTTTTAATTTACGCCGGGCAAAAGAGCAGCCAAAATAAACGCGCGGTCGGACTGATCGCCGAAATCCCGGAATTTCCGGTTATAAAAAAGCGGGTTGACGTCAACAGCCGAACGCCGACGTTCAAGGAGTTTGAGCGGATAATAAAAGCCTGTTCCGTTGCCAGACGCCCGCGCCTTGAAGGGATCAGCGCCGCCGAGTGGTTTGAGTGCGCTTATCTTTTCTTGTACGCTACCGGCGTAAGGTACACCGATTTTTTAAACGCCCGTTGGGAAAACATCAAAAAGTTACAAGACATAACGGTTCTTGTAATCCCGTCCGAAAAGGAGAAGACCCACCGCGAAAGGGTTGTCCCGTTGGGACATCTGGCGCTATCGGTTTTAAACCGTATGCCCCGGTTAGGGCGGGAAGAAAAAATATTTCAATTCGACACCGACAGCGAGCGAGCCGTCAAGAAGGCGATCATCAGAGAGCGGCGGCGGATCGCCAAAGCCGCAGCAGTGAAGCCGATCCTTGCAACGTTCCACGCAATGCGGCGCTTGGCGGCTACCATGCTTGACCCGTCCGTCGCCGCGAACGTGTTGGGAAACAATCCGGTTACATGCCGGCAGCACTACCAGACCGTCGCAGTCGCGGCGCGCGCCGTCGAGGCGCTGCCGGATCCGCAAAAGGTTGACAATTTAAGGGTAAAAATCAAATAAATGGGGTTTAAAAAAAGAATGGTTGATTGTGTTGACGTTGTCGAGTTGCAAAAGCTGAAAAAGTTCGTCGAGCTTGTCAGGTTGATGAGATCGGCGCAGAAAGACTATTTTCATCAAAGGACGAAGGCGGCGCTGCATCGTTCGTTGTCTCTTGAGAGGGACGTCGACGACGCTATTCAGAGCATCCTTTATCCGCAGCAAAGCCTTTTCGAGTAAAAAATGAATAAATATGAGCTTATAGCAAGGGTCGGCTTTGAATCGCCAACGGTGAAAGAAGCTTACAAAGTAGGCGAAGGGTTAGCTGATTCGTTAAATC
>JAZRTH010000919.1:0-7925 GCA_045651945.1 Thermoguttaceae bacterium | reverse complement strand
TACAAGGGCAAATTTTACTCAAACCAGGACGCGCAAATTTCCCTCTTGGGAAAGTCTGACGGATTATTAGGGCGGGTTGCTTGTCTGCTCCACGTCTTAGAGCAAACCGAACGCTATACCACCGATGAAACACAGCGGGATCTCCAATATAAATTTGGACTAGAGCAAACCGTTGCAGCGCGGGAAGTCAGTTTTGACACGTACAAGCGGGCGGAGCAAATAACGGATTGGTTGTTACATGAGACAGAGACCGTTTATAAAAAGCTGGGGATCCTTGCAGACGATACAGATTTATTGTTTATCCTTGACCGATTGAGATCGGAAAAGTGTCGTAATGGAGTAAACGCCAGCACGATCCAACATTGGAAGAGCCGATGGAGAGACAGGGCGGGGAAGGTACAAGTAGAGCGCCTTTTGGAGATAGGAGTAAAGCGCGGACTCTGGACGGCTACAGTCAGTACAGAGGCAAATAATAAAACCTATACACTCTATAGGGCGGTTAAAAAATGACAATGACCCGGGCGCGCCCTCCCCATTTTGGGGGCGGGCGAAATAGCCCAAAAACCCAAAAACCGGGGGGTATATGTATTTTTTATCAAAAATATCCGAAAAGTCTATTGCTAGGACTTGCGCAAAAATGCAAAATAAATATAATGCAATACAAGATAATCCTATACAAAGGAGAGTAAACACAATGACAAAACCAAAACAGACAGATAAAGACAATACAAAGCAAAAGAAAAATTCATACCGTTTGCGGTTCTCTATCGGTAATAAACGACCGGAATTTACAGCCCATACTTTGGACGAACAAAGGGCTATTCTCCTTCACGTCCCACGCCTTATCAATGCCAAACGCAGCGGCGTCCCTTGTTTGGAGTCAGAGCGATGGGCGCAGACAAGACCCAAAGGCGCCTTGCGAGACTTCCTTATTCGCTGGGGCTTGTTACAAGACAACAGCGAAAACGAACACACAATCGGCGATATTTGCGCCCACTTCCAAAAGAAAAGCGTAAAGCCGGGAACGCTCTTGACGTTTAAGCAGATAGAACAAAACCTAAAAGCCTTTTTCGGAGAGAGCAAACGCTTGCGCGATATTCGACCGGTTGACGCTACAGACTTTGAAAACTACCTTTACACGGCGGCGCGGGCTGATGGAAAAGGCGGGCTGGGGAAAGCTACAGTTAAAAAGCGGATTCAGAGAGCAAAGCAGTTTTTCCTAGAGGCGCGGCGCCTCCATTGGATAACTGATAATCCATTTGACGCAGTACACGGCGGCAATCTTGCAAACCCCAAAAAGTGGTTATATATCCCGCGAAATATCGTTTTGGACGTGATGGCTAATACTCCCGATTTAGAGATTAGAGCGCAAATAGCATTATGCCGTTTTGCTGGGGCGCGGGGAGAGAGCGAATTTAGACCGCTGGAATGGAACGCAGACTGGATTAGATGGAGCGCAGACGGCAAACAAGGAGAGGTTCGACTTCATAGACCTAAAGTAGAGGATAAAGGGTTTGAAGATACAAATATCCCGATGGATCCAGCATTAGAGGGAGCCTTGCGCGATTTGTTCGACCGGGCGGAGCCGGGGACAATCAAAGTATTTACACCGAGAAAAAATCCAGGCAAGGCAATCAAAGACCAATTTCGGCGGAAAGGATATGATATTCGCACGCCTTACAATTTGCGGCGCTCTTTTTGCCGGGACTTGATGGAATCCGGGATTGACCCCAGGACGTATGAATATTACGCAGGGCACACTTTAGCGGTTGCTCTAAAGCATTATCAAAGCTGGGACGAGTTGAGAGCGCAGAAGGCCGCCCCTCAAATATTGAAAGCGTTGAAGGGTTCAGACCTAAACGGGACAAGCCCCCAGTTTTGCCCCCAGGCGCCCCCCAGTTTTGCCCCCAGCAGTAATTCGCAGTACCCGGCGGAATGTAACAATAAAAGCCGTTTGAGCCTTGAAAATAGGGGATATTACAGGGAGACAGAAAATAACGCGAGATTATGCAAAAGAGGACTGATAGGGGCAGAGGGATTCGAACCCCCAACCAAGGGATTATGAGTCCCCTGCTCTAACCGTTGAGCTATGCCCCTATGGTATTCAGATTGTCTTTAATTATAACGACAGAACAAATTCTGTCAAGGAGAGCAAAAAAGAGAATTTGTCCCATATTTGCGAAGTCAAAAAGGAAATCAGGAAGCGAGGACGATTATTCAACCGTTACTCGCTTCTCACTCACGCTTAGCTTGTCGTTATAGTTACATTTGATCCTGGTACACCTGAGTGCTTTCTTCTTTTGTAACAGGCGAAGAAAGTTCGTCGCTGACGACCGACAGCTTCAAGCGCTGGTCGCCCGGGTTGACCGCTTTGACGAGAATCTTGAATCGAATTTCCGCCTTGGGCGGCAGCTGCGGCGCGGGATCAAAGACAACAGTATTGTTCGGTCCCATGCGGTAACTGGTCGGAGCTTCCGCGTTGAGGAACTCCATTCCCGCCGGGATTTGGGCGCTGACGCGAACGTTCTGCGCCGCCTTCGTTCCCTGGTTGACAACGTTGATGCTATACGTCGTCTTTTCGCCAATAAGAACCGGGTCGCTCGTATCGCTCAGCTGAGTCAGCAGAGCCGCCATGCCTTCGACCAGACATTCTTTCTGACCGTTGTCGGCAATGCCTTTGTCGGCTGTCGCCTGATAGACCAGCGTTTGCTGTCCAATTTGAGTCGGGACGACAACCAGTTCGACGTCGCCGGAATCGTTGGCAGGCAGTTCTTCCAGCAGCCAACGGACGGTTCTCGTCTGACGGTCGTAAACGCCGCTGTTGTTCGCTCGGACGAATTCCAGACCGTTGGGAAGCTGAACTCGCATGGCAACGTGAGTTGCCGGAGCTGTGCCGGGGTTGGAAATGGCGAGTTTATACGAGCCTTCCCGTTCGAGGAACCGGCGGGTCGGTCCTTGAACCGTCATTTTCAATTGCGGAGCGATTACTTCCATGTCAAACCGGCTTTCAGCGTTGAGTCCCGGGTCGGCAGAGGCGGTAAGCGAGTTGACGAATTTACCCGCTCGAATCGCGGTCATGGTCAATGTAACAGTTCGCGTTTCGTTCGGCTTCAAATCTCCGACGTTATAAGTTAAAACGGAGTCTTTCGCTTCATGCTGAAGCTGCGGCGGAACGTTTTCTGTCAGAACAACGTTTTTCGCCGTTCCCGTACCGGGGTTGGAAAGAAGAATCGTCAGCTCGGTCGTGTTACCGATTCCAATCTGTTTTACGCCCTGAGTCTGAAGAGCCAGCTGCGGTTTGGCAACAACGCCTTCTCCGCTGGCGGCGGTCTGGAATGCAACCTGAGCAACGCTGCCCATTCGTCCTTCTTCAAGCGGCATGATTTCCATGCTGACTGTTACCTGTTTTCCTGGAGGAATATCGCCGACTTTCCAAACCAATTCCCCATTAAATCCCTTAATAGCAGGCGGATTGGTTTCGATTAACTGAGATCCTTTGGGAAGCAAGTCTTTGATTTCCACGTTGACGGCAATCGTCTGTCCGATATTTTTTACAACGGTCTTCCAAACGGCGCTCTGTCCGACAAGGAGTTCCTTCGGGGGAATTTTCTCGACAACGATTTGCGGAGCCTGAGACCCATTGAGGACTTTTGCGCCCGGTTCGCCGGTTCCTGTTGAAAACGCAGCGGGAGCGCTTTGTTGAGCGGGAGAACCTGGCCCCTCAATAACCGGCAGCGAATCAACGTTATTGAACTCGCGAGGCTCGCCTGTATTCATGGCAGGCGCGCTGGGAGGCGTCAAGGGCGCGCTGGCTTCTGGAACTGTGGGTTCCAGAACGGGAGGAGCGCTGAGTTCCATATTCGGTTCCAATTCCGGCATGGAGGGCACGCTCGGCTCGGACAATGCAGGGGGGGTAAGAGCGTCAACGGCAGGCGTTTCCGGCAAAGACGGCGGAGTCAAATTCAACTCGGCGGGTTCTTTGGGAGCGGAAACTTCCGGAATGGACGGAGCGGGAATTTCCACTTCCGCTGTCGTACGCTGAATAGGCGCACGAGACGTCTGCCCCGCGGCGTATGGCGATGGACGTCTGGCTGAAGACGATGGCGCCTTACGAGAAGTTGCAGGTTGTGGAGCCGCATAAACTGGACTCGTTGTTCGACGGGGCTGAACGCCCGGAGGCGTTAACGGAATGGCGTTCTGAGCCAAAACGCTGCTGCAAATCAATAACGACAGCGTAATCAAAGACAAGGTAATCGTCGATTTATTCATTTTTGCATGTCCTTTCAAAACAATTTGCAAAGAGTAATTTATTATTAGCAATTGAGAGAGTTTAGCGTTATCTCGCAATTGACAAATTGTAATTCGGTGGAACCATAGCAAATTTTAAAAATCTTGTAAAGAGCGATTTATTTTATCAATTTTTCTTGTCCCCCTATTGCATTTGATTTTAAACTGGGATATATTGGTAAATAATACAGGAATCGGACGTGGGGCGTTTTAAGCGGTCAGAACTTAAGGACAAACCATGCGCCGCAATTATTGATATTGTTAATCCATTTTATACAGGAGAACAGCATGAACTACAATCGCCGCGATATTTTACGTCTCGGGCTGGGATCGGTTATCATGTCCGCCGCCAGCACCGCCCCGTTCGCTTTTGCCGAAGACGGCAAGAAAATCATTCCCGTTTGCCTCCAGATGTGGAGCGTCCGCAACGACTTCAAAGCCAACCCGGCGAAGGTTCTCGAAGCCATCGCAAAAATGGGGTATGACGGGGTCGAATACGCTCACATGTACCCGCTGCCAATTAAAGAGTTGGCGAAACTGCAAAAAGACTTCGGTCTGACCTGCACCGGCTCGCACCTCGGACGCAACGACGTCGAAGACCCGGACGCCCTCAAACGCAACATCGAAAATCACCAGATTCTCGGCGGCAAGTTCATTCTTTGCGCCTGGATGAAAAACGACACGGAAGCCGACTGGATTAAAGCGGCTGAGAACTTCTCCAAGTCCGCGGAAATCGCCAAAGAAGCTGGCATGTACGTTGGATACCACGCTCACGCTCACGACTTCAACAAGCTGCCCAACGGCTTGACGACTTGGGAAATCTTCGCTGATCACTCGTCCAACGACGTTCAGCTCCAGATGGACACCAGCAACTGTCCGGACAATCCCTATTACTTCATGGAAAAATATCCGGGACGCTGCAAGACCGTCCACATGAAAGAAAAAGACCTCAAGATCATCGGCGAAGGCACGATCGACTTCAAACGGGTCATTGAATTCTGCGAGACCAAGGGCGGCGTCGAAAACTACACAATCGAATACGAAGGTAAAAACGCGATGGTAAGCGTCGACCTTTGCAAACAGGCTTTCGACAAGATTCGCAACAGTTAATGATATTTTTATTCCAGGAAATTGTACTGATAACGTTTGCTATCAGTACAATTTCTTTTAGTTTGATGAAATCATAGGCGTATGGATTCAGCCGTTATAATTTCTTTCTTCTGTAAATTCCGGCTATTTCTTGCTTTATATACTAATTTTTTATATTTATTTTGAATTATTTTTATCATATTTTGTTTGCACTCCCTAGACACTATTTTTAAGTCCGCTATAATACATTTATTAAAAAAATGATTAACATTTCATAATCATTTGCAATGGCGTCTGAAGGTTTTCGCCGTTTATAAGAATATAGCGGCGCTGTTACTTGGGCGTTTTGGCATGTAATTGGTTATGAATTTTTTCATTTATTTTAACAATAATATGGAATTAAACGGTTCTCAGCATGCCCTCAAGAGTATGCAGTAAATTTTAAACTGTTTTTTGTTGTTTTATTATGTCCGAAATGTATATTACATCGGCTGGTATGAGAATCATCAACCTTTTGGTTGGCCAGCCCCCGCTTGCAATTGCGGAAATGATCGATAACCTGAATGTAACTCGAACGGCCATTACAGAACAGCTTTCCGAGCTTATCGAAGCAGGTTACGTCGAACGAACGGTGGAAAAACTGTCCTCTCGCGGTCGTCCCCGCCATCGTTATGGCATTACCGACCTCGCGTTGACGGTACTGTTTCCAGGCGCAGCCGGAGTTGTCGTTCCTTCAATCTGGAAGCACATCGAACAGAACTGCGGTCTGCAAATGGCAGAAAAAATTCAGGATCTGGTTGCAGCAGATCTGGCTATGAAGTTCAAAAAGATTGTTGATGGAGAAACGCTCGAAGAACGTCTGACGCAATTTGTCGAAGGCTTGGCAGAGAAAAAAGTCGTGGCGTTCACTCGAACTGGTTCAAACGGCAAAACGGAACTCGTTTGGAAAACCAATCCGTTTATCGGAATGCAGGACGGCACCGATCGCTATAACAAAATTGCAGCCAAAATGGTTAGTCTGGTTCTTCATGCAGACGCCAGAATGACGTCTTCCCGTATGGGTGGAAACTTCTGCGACGTTTTTGAAATCCAGTAAACCAAGTCTCTGATTTATAACTGTTTGTCAGGATTTAGCCTCTGAGTCGCCAGACGCTAAATCCTGACTTTTAATTGACGCCTCGCTTCTAATTTTTACTGCGATCTAAAGCATGAAACACCGAATTGGTTTTGCTGTCGGCGGGGTCGTGATTCTTACGATTCTCCTTATTCTCTTTGGGAGAAGTCTGTACACGTGGGCGGTTCCGCTTCCGGAAGGGATTCAACCGCAATACGTCGGGACGCAGGCGTGCGCCGAATGTCATGAATTCTTTATGAAACGCTGGAGTCTGTCGTATCACGCCGAGTCCATGAACCACGCGATGGAATCGTCCGTCCTGGGCGACTTTCCCTCTCAGAAGCTGGAACATTCCGGGGAGACGTCGGAATTCTTCAAAGAAGACGACAAGTACTGGGTTAGCGTCCAATCGTCTGACGGCAAGTCAAATCGGTATGAAATCAAGTACGTTTTAGGCGTTTTTCCTCTTCAGGAATATCTGGTTGAAATAGCAGACGGGAAAATTCAGTGTCTGCCATGGGCGTGGGACGTCGCAGGGAAAAAGTGGTATCATCTTTACGCTGACGACGCCCAAACGTCAACGGAGGGGGACGTTCTGCATTGGCGTCAGCCGGCGCAAAACTGGAATTACATGTGCGCCTCGTGTCACGTAACCAATCTTAAACGCAACTTTGATTTCGCGACGAAAAAGTACCATACGACTTTTACAGATATTAATAACGGCTGTGAGTCCTGCCACGGGCCGGGCAGCGTCCATATTCAGATTGCCAAACGAACCGGCGGAAAACGAGCATACGACCGCCGCTACGGCTGCGGGCTGTTTACCTTCCGCGGCGCGTCCGGGCAAACGTCAACCGACGCCTGCGCGATGTGCCACGCCAGACGTCTGGAAATCTATCCTGACTGGACGCCTGGCTCGAAATTCTGCGATAACTTTTATCCGGAACTGCTCGACTCGGACGCCTATTATCCGGACGGGCAGATTAAAGAAGAGGACTTCGAGTACACGTCGTTCCTGCAGAGCAAATTCTACGCGAAGGGCGGCTCGTGCGTCGACTGTCATGACGCCTTTATCGCGCGAATTCCCGCCAATCAGCAGGACGGATTCCAGCCCAAACCGGTCAGTCAGATGTGCGCCCGGTGTCATGACGACGCGAAGTACAATTCCCCCGCGCACCATTTCCATACCGCTGGCGCCAACTCGCCGGGAACGCGATGCGAGGACTGCCACATGCCGTCGGTTACCTACATGGCTTTGGACAACCGGCGCGACCATTCCATGTCCGTTCCGCGCCCTCAGCTGACGGCGGATCTGGGCGTTCCCAACGCGTGCAATTCCTGTCATAACAACGCATCCAAGGGAGAAACGCCTCAATGGGCGCAGGCGAAAATTGACCAATGGTACGGAAAGCAGGACTACTCGCGTCATTTTGCC
>JAZRTH010000918.1:0-2572 GCA_045651945.1 Thermoguttaceae bacterium | reverse complement strand
AACCCCCCGGGGCGACGCGGGTATTGATATTAATAGAAGGCGGTAATGAAGCGACCAACGGGAGCGGAATTACGCAGTTCGCCGAAGGCGAACCGAAACGCCGGAATTACGATAACAAAAGGTTTTGTCAATGGATGGAAGGCGGTAATGGAGCGTCCAGCGGGAGCGGATTTACGCAGTTCGCCGTTAGGCGAACCGAAACGTGGGAAATACGGTAACAAAAGGTTTTGTCAATGGATGAAAGGCGGTAACGGAGTTCGCGAAGCGAACGTAGTTACGCTTTGTTTGAAGTGTACATTCCAAACCGACGCAGCCGAACCCCTTCCCTGGATGTAGCCCGTCCTCGGGCTACAACTTGACGGCGAAAGCCGTCAAGGACGCGGAAGCCTCCAAAAATCTCTTTCGCAGTGCAAAACATCCGTCCTGCGGGTTCGCGGACATACTGTCCGCCAAAGGAAACAAGCCCCGCCCCACCCCTCCCCCGCAGCCGAAAACCATTCTGGATCGCGAGCGAAGCTCGCCGAAGAAATTTAATCACAAAGAACACAAAGAACACATAGAACACAAAGAAAAAATCGGAAGCACAGTTGTACATGCTTTCCTAAGAAATCTTTGCGTTGCTCTATATTTCCCTCTCCCCCCTGTTGCAGTATTCACAATTCTTTGTTATAATTATCATATATAACAAATTATTCTTTTGGAGATATATTCCCATGTCAGACTCCCCCATGAAAAAGCAGGCTTTGCTAATCGGAATCAACGAATACCAGATTTTGCCGGGATTGAAGTACGCACGTCAGGACGCTGAAGCGGTGGCGGACGCGCTCAGGCAGAACTATTGTTTTTCAGACAACGAGGTTATGCTCTTAACGGACTCCAGACCGGGTCTGTTCAAGCCGACAAACCGCTATATCATTCAGGATCATTTAGAAAAACTGGCGAATCAGGAACTCGACCTGTTTATTTTCGGCTTCTGGGGACACGGTTTGTTCCGTAACGGCAAACGGTATCTCTGCCCGCTGGACGTTATGACAGCCAGAGCGGAACGTCAGGGACTGCCCTTTGACGAACTTCAGGAGCTTCTTGCTAATATTCATGCGAAAAATACGTGTTTGATTCTGGACTGTTGCCAGACGATTCACGACCGGGGCGAGGCGGAAACGCTTACGGCTTCCGATCAGACAAGCATGGAAAACGCCGCCCGAGACATTGTTTTAAGGAGAAAAACACAGATTCCGAATTTTCAGTCTAACGTGGCGATTCTCAACTCCTGCAAGGAAGGACAAAGCGCGTACGAATGGGACGCTCGCCAGCACGGTCTGTTTACTGCGTACCTTCTCGACGCAATGAATAAACGCTGTACCAGCGTTTTGCAGATTGCCAGCTATATCAGCAGCAACATCGAGAAAACCGCCATGGAACTGAGCAAGGAGCAAACGCCGTTCTATAAGTTCGAAGGCGATATTCAGCTGCCGGTTTCATCGATTTCTCAGTCTCCTGAAATTGTTCATTCGCCCAAACCGGAAAACTCCAATAATCAAAAACCGGTTGTTGAGAATAAGAATACAACCGTTCCACCGGCGCAAATCGAACGCAGACAGCCGATTCAGTATCAAAATCTTCCCCCTACCAGCCGTTCATCTTTCAAATGGGACGGGACAAAAATCACAGAATTTATAGGCAAAGAAAAGAACGTCGTGATTCCCGAAGGTGCAACGGAGATCGGAGACGAGGCATTCAGAGATTGCAGTTCCTTAATATCAGTGGCAATTCCAAATAGTGTAGCGGTGATTGATGGAAGGGCATTCGCCGGCTGTTCATCATTGAAGGAATGGAAGATTTCTCCTTCGCATCCTTATTTCAAACAAGATGGCGTCGGCTTGCTGTCAAAGGGCGGTAAAAAGCTGATCGCCTGCCTCGCATCAACAAAGGAATATCAGATTCCAGAAAGCGTAACGAAGATTGGAAATGGAGCGTTCAGAGACTGTGATTCCTTAACGTCCGTTGTAATTCCCGAAGGCGTAACAGAGATTGGACATGAGGCGTTCTATTCTTGTCGTTCCTTAACATCCATTGTAATTCCCGAAGACGTAAAGGAGATTGGAGAAAGTGCGTTTAGGTATTGTAGCTCCTTAACATCCGTGGTAATTTCAGAAGGCGTAACGGCTATTGGAAGTTACGCGTTCGGGAATTGTTACTCCTTAACATCTGTGACAATTCCTAGTAGCGTGAAAGTAATTGGAAGCAGTGCATTCTATGATTGTAGTTCCTTGACTTCCGTGGTAATCCCAGAAGGTGTAACGAAGATAGAAGGCTGGGCGTTCGAGAATTGTAGTTCCTTAAAATCTGTGGAAATTCCCTATAGCGCAAAAGTGATTGGATACCAGGTTTTCAAGGGCTGTCCTGTTCCGTGGTTTTCAAAGGCGTGGTGGACTAAGATTGAGGATTGGTTTGTCTGATTTTGGGGACGGGTGTAAGTTTTGTCAGAGGCGGTAAGAATTATCAATTACCACCTTTCCGATATCGATGGAAAGCTATGGAGTGGCGACGCTTCCAGCGTCGCCTTTTCGTG
>JAZRTH010000917.1:0-8685 GCA_045651945.1 Thermoguttaceae bacterium | reverse complement strand
CGATTTCTTTTGCCCATGGCTGAGCGTTGATCTCAGCCTCGTCGCGGGACTGGTAAATCGTCGGGCAGATGAGCCGGTCGCCATCGTAAAGCTCTCGCGAAAGCATAATCGGGACGGTTTTCTTGTTGACGTGAGCGCGATCCCAAACGTTGGGAATGTAAATTTTCGCCTGAACTTCTTTGACGAACTCCGGACGCATGGCGTCGATGTACCCGTGGTGATTCGCCTTGCAGACGCTGACTTTGCCCGTCGTGCGCCCAACAATTCCTTCCAGACCGACGTCCGCGCCGTCGTTGTCGAGAACCGTCCCGCTGATGTCGCCGCCGGAGAAGTATCGAAACTTCCCGTACGACACCCGAATCGCGATGCTGAACAGGTTCTCGTTGGCTCCCTTTTTGTTGTTGTGCGGATACTTCACAAACAAATTCTCCGTCGGAACCTGAACGTCCGGATTGAACTCGTCTTCCGGCTTGGGCGGTTCCAGACAGACGGCTCCGTTCCCGCAGACGTTGAAAATCTGGAACTGCCCTTTGTACTTTTCCGGGTCTTTTTTCAACGCGATCTGATTCGCCCGCCCGACGATAAACGGCGTTCGCTTCAGCCCGTTCGCCTTTTCCTGATACTGAACGAACTTCACCCAGTTTGGGGTTTCGTACTGACGCCATGCTGTAACAGGGGCGTCGTAGTCCGGATACGAGCGGTCGAAGACCTCGTCAAAATGAATGAATTCCGCCACCTGAGCCAAGCCGGAAAGATGGTAGTCTTCCCCGCGGCCGGATGTCATGCCGGCGTGGTACTTGTCGTTCCCGCCGCAATGGTCGTCGTGGAAATGCGAACACATCATATAGTCGACGTGGTCGCCCGCCGGATTGACTCGTTTGACGTATCGCGCCACCCATTCGCCTGCGCGGCGGCTGTTGTCAGGCAGAACAGTCGTTGTGCCTGGACTCGCCCAGTCGCCGGTGTCGAGCAGCATGGACGTCCCGTCCGGATAAATATGGAACGTCGATTCCGACGTACCTGTATAGATAAAATGCAAGTCGAGTTCGCCTTCTTTCCAGCCTGCGTACGGCTTGCCGGTTTCCGGACTTTCCGACGGCGTCGGTTCGGGCACGGACGGCGTCGGCTCGTCAACAGCGTCCTCAGCGTGACAAGTCTGACCTGCCCCCAACTGAGATACTACAAACGGCGCGGCGGCGCACTGACCCAAAAACAGACGACGGGAAAGGGATTTGCGTTTTTTCATGGTCTTTGTCTCCTTCTTCTAACTATTCTCAGCAATCCCACGGGCCGTAAACGGCTTTGACAATCATGGACTCGTCGTTGGGGGTGAGATAATAAACCTTGAACTTCGTTCCGCCGTCGTAGGCTTTGACGACCACGTGTCCGCCGAGCTTGACGATGTCTTTCGCCCACGGCTGAGCGTTCATCAGAGCCGGGTCTTTCGGTCCGTACCACGTTGGGCAAATCAACCGGTCGCCCTCGTAGAGTTCGCGCGACGTCATAATGGGACTCGTTTTCATATTGACGTGCCAGGAGTCCCAAACGTTTGTGACGTAAACGCGCGCCTGAACTTCTTTGACGAATTCCGGACGCATGGCGTCGATGTAGCTGTGATGGTTCGTTTTGCAGACGTTGACTTTCCCGACGATTCTCCCCGTCATGGCTTCATAGCCGATGTCGTTCCCGTCGTTGTCTGTTACAACGCCGCTATAGTCGCCGGCGGTGAAAAATCGGAATTTCCCGTAGGAAAGACGGAACCCGATGCTGAACAGGTTCTCGTTTGCGCCGGGTTTGTCGTTGTGCGGATACTTGAGGAACTGGTTTTCCGTCGGCAGCTGAATCGCCGGATTGAACTCGTCTTCAGGCTTCGGGGCTTCCGTACATACCGTTCCGTTTCCGCAGACGTTGAGAATTTGGAACTGCCCTTTGAACTTGTCCGGCGCTTTTTTAAGAACAATCTGATTCCCGCGTCCGACGACAAACGGCGTTCGTTTCAGCCCGTTCGCCTTTTCCTGATACTGGACGAACTTGAGCCAGTTGCGAATTTCGCCCTGACGCATGGCTGTAACAGGCGCGGTATAATCGGGATACGAGCGGTCAAAGACCTCGTCAAAATGAATGAACTCCGCCACCTGAGCCAAGCCGGAAAGATGGTAATCTTCCCCGCGTCCGGACGTCATTTCAGCATGTTTGAAGTCGTGCCCGCAATGGTCAGAATGAAAATGAGAACACATCATGTAATCGACGTGGTCGCCTGCCGGGTTAACTTGCTTGATGTATCGCGCCACCCATTCCCCAGCGCGTTTAGTCGTATTGGGCAGGGCGGGAATGTCGCCGCGCGGGGTGAGGTCGCCGGTGTCGATAAGAATCGACGTGCCGTCCGGGAAAATGTGATAGCACGATTCCGAACGTCCCGTATAGATAAAATGCAGGTCGAGATCGCCCTCTTTCCAGCCGGCGTACGGCTTGCCGGTTTCCGGACTGTCAGACGGCGTCGGCTCAGGCACGGCGTCTTCCGCTCGGCAGGACTGAACGCCTCCCAACTGAGAAACAATAAACGGCGCAGCAGCGCACTGACCCAAAAACAGACGGCGGGAAAGGGATTTGCGTTTTTTCATTTTCGGTAACTCCTTGGCTATGGTATACAAAAGATACTCTTGTTTTTCTTCTTATTGTACCCGGGACAAAATGAAAAGTCAAGAATGCGGCAAGGGAGATTGGGATTTTTAAAGAAAAAAGGCGGCGAGGCTAATAGTTGCGAGTTGCGAGAAAAATCTAAGCGACCAACGGGAGCGGTTATTGGCAAACGCGCGGCAGCGCGGATTGGGAGCGGCGCCTCGCCGCCCGCCGCCGATTCTTTTTCTTTTTTTAACACGAAATACACGAACGAAACGAAAAAGACGAAAGAGTTTTTAAAACTTTGCGTACTTCCTCCGCACCTCCGCGTCTCCGCGTGAGATTTAAACGGGCGTTTACATAACTCGTTTTGTTCGCCTGACGGCGAATGCGTAATTCCGCTCCCGATGGTCGCTCCATTACCGCCTTTCATTAGTATATTGACAAAAACGCTTGCCTGGATATAATCGTCTGGCATGTTAACCCCGGAAATGATAAAGATGCTGACGATTACCTTTCAGGCGACTCTGGCGATCCTGATTGTGATTCTCATCGGCGCGTTTATGCGGCGCGTCAAGTGGCTCACGCCGGCGGCGGACAAGCCCCTGACCGACTTGACGATGAACGTTCTCTATCCGGCGGCGACGTTCATGTCGATTCGCGGGAACGAGAACCTCGCCAATCCGCTTTTCGCGCTGGAAGTCGTGTTTATCGGCTGGATTTCGATTGCCGTCGGGATGGTTGTCGCTCGGCTGTACGTCCGGCTTTTCAGCCCGCTGACCGGTCTGGAAAGCGACGCGCAAAAGCGGACGTTCATCATGTGCAACTGTCTGTTCAACTACGGCTTTCTTCCCATTCCGCTGTGTGCGCTGCTCTTTGATACTCAGACGCTGGGCGTTCTGTTCGTTTTCAACGTCGGGACGGTTATCGGCATGTGGACGATCGCCGTCGCCGCTTTGAGCAAAGACGCAGTCAAAGAGTCGATTCGCCAGCTGCGCGCCCCGGCGATGATCGGCGTGTACATCGCACTGCTGTTTAACTATCTGCCGTGGTCGAACCAGCTGCCGGAATGTATCGAAACGTCAATGACGTGGCTCAACCAGAGCATGATTCCTCTGTCGCTGCTGCTGGTCGGCGGGATCATGTACGACGAGTTTCGCCCCGGAGTTGAGACGCCAACCGCTTCCAACTTGTCTGTCTGGAACTCGTACAAACTGATTAACAGTACGATATTGAATCGGCTCGTTCTCGTCCCGATTCTGTTTATCCTCTGGGCGAAATACCTTACCAGTTCCGTCGACTTGCAGCGGATTCTAATCGTTCAGGCGGCGATGCCGTCGGCGATTATGTGCATTGTCTGGTCGAGACAGTTTAACGGCGACCCGCCCACCGCCTTGCGCTGCGTTATCGTAACGAACCTGCTTTCCATCCTCACGACGCTGTTCTGGATCCCGCTGGGGCTGCAGTTCCTGGGGAATGCGTAATTCGTAATGCGTAATTACGCTTCGCTATCATCGTTGATTATGAGCAGGACAGCCCGCACACGGATTTTACGGGTTAGACGGATTTACACCGATTGATTAATGGAAGGAGGTAATGAAGCGAGCGCAGCGAGCGGAATTACGCTTAGGCGAGCCACGGGTGCAAACCCGTGGGTGTGAGCGAAGCGAACATTGCATTACAAAACGACGCAGCCGGCAACCTTCACGGATGGCGCCCGCCCTCGGGCGCCTACTTGACGGCAAAGCCGTCAAGGAATGCGGAAGCCTCCAGAAATCTCTTGAACATGGAAAGCCCGCCCGTCTCGCGGGTTCGCGGACATCCTGTCCTTCTTGTTACTGCTGTTTATGGTATAGAATTTATCCCTTGAAACACTAGATATGCCTTATTTTACAGGGTTTACGGCATTTGTCAAGGGGCAAGATTTAAAACAGAACTGAGTAGAAAATATTGCATAGGAAGGCGTCTGTGGTATATAAACGTAATACAGAGTAATATGAGTTATATAGTGTACATTAAAACACTGCAAGCTTGCTATTTTAAGAAACAATCTGTTAACCAATCTCCTGTGTATAATAATCAGTAGTTGGTTCTTTTGGAACTAAAGTAGCATAAGTTGATTTTAAACAGGGCGAAATAATAGTCCGGTTGGAAGGTTAGGCTGACGAAGAAACATCTTTCACTTGGAAGATAAGTAATAAAACGGGTTCATCCGACAAGTTGGCGCCTGTGAGCTAAAAAGCGGATGTTTTACTCGTCCAAAATCGAATGATTCATAAACGATTATTGATTTGTCAATTAACCAATCGGCGCCCGACAAGGTCGGTTCCTGATTGAATGACGTTAGCGCCAAAAACATTATTTTCGCAGCAAAACCTTATCCTATCTGCCCGCGCAGCTAAGCGCCCATATTTTCCCGGGGATTAACGCACCCCGGCTCGCCAAAATCCGTGTGCGGACGGACCTGCACAAACGCCAGGAGCCAACTTACCGGAATAGCCAGAATATTTCAAAAAATCTACAAAATATATATGTTTTCGCTTGACAAGTTAAATTTTTGATGTATCTTAAAGAAATTATAAAAAATACAGGCGGCTGATGAATGTCAACCCATATCTGACCGACGCCCAGCGGACGGACTTCGAGTGTACGAAGGTCGGCGCCGCCGGGCTATTGGAGCTGGAATATGAATATATCAGTTGAAACCGAGACAAAATATCAAAAACTGCTGAGTTTTCTGCGGGACTGTCCTTCGCTTGCGGTGGCGTTTTCCGGCGGCGTGGATTCCACGTTCCTGCTGAAATGTGCGCACGACGTCCTCGGCGACCGGGTAATCGCCTATACGGCGAAGTCCTGTTCTTTCCCCGAGCGGGAATTGACCGAAGCCAGGAACTTCTGCAGCGCTCACGGCATCCGGCATATCGTTCTGGAAAGCGAAGAACTCAACATCCCTGGTTTTCGAGACAACCCGCGAAATCGCTGTTACCTGTGCAAGCGCGAGCTTTTCGAGAAAATCATCGCCTCCGCCCGACTCAGCGGCATCGAACGGATAGCGGAAGCCTCCAACACGGACGACGACGGCGATTACCGTCCAGGTCTGACCGCTGTTGCTGAACTGGGAGTACTCAGCCCGCTGCGGCAGGCGGGTCTGTGTAAAGATGAAATTCGGCAGCTTTCCTGGCGTCTGGGGCTGGATACGTGGAACAAGCAAAGCTTCGCCTGCCTGGCAAGCCGGTTCGTTTACGGCGAACTTATCGCGCCGGAAAAACTGAGAATGATCGACAAGGCGGAACAGCTGCTGCTGGATCTGGGATTTCATCAGGTCAGAGTTCGCATGCACGGGCAAATGGCGCGGATCGAAGTCCTGCCCGAAGAGATCGAAAAACTGACCGAGGCGGAAACCCGCAGTCGTATTT
The DNA here is from genome assembly GCA_045651945.1 of Thermoguttaceae bacterium. Lineage (GTDB taxonomy): Bacteria > Planctomycetota > Planctomycetia > Pirellulales > Thermoguttaceae > RUG11551. The sequence goes on along the minus strand of JAZRTH010000917.1, from coordinate 2,650 downwards.
CCACGGCGTTTCATGAACTGGGATTTTCGTTCGTTACTGCGGATCTGGACGGCTACTGCACAGGAAGCATGAACAAAACCCTGCCGGAAGGACGGCAATCTTGATCGGAGGAGAAAAACCCAAATGTATGAAAAAGACACTATTTGCGTACATTCGATACGATGTCCGAAGCCTGCTTGCGGATCGATAACGACGCCGATCTTTCAGGCTGCGACTTTTGTCCACCAGGGCGTCGACGTGGAATCCGAATACAGTTATTCGCGGGTGCAGAATCCGACCCGCGCCGCGCTTGAAGCCCGGATTGCTGAACTGGAAAACGGGGCAGACGCCATCGCGTTTTCCAGCGGCATGGCGGCGGAAACGGCGCTGATGAACATCTTCAAGCCCTCCGAACACATCATCGCGGGAGACGACCTTTACGGCGGATCTCTGCGTCTGTTCCACTATATTTCCGCACCGTCGGGACTGCGGTTCGATTTTACAGACACGACGAATCCGGAAAACGTCCGGAAGAAACTGCAGCCGAACACGAAAGCGATTTACCTGGAAACGCCCAGTAATCCCACCATGCAGGTATCGGATATCGCAGCCGTGGCTCAGATCGCGCACTCGGCAGGAGCGTTGCTGATTGTGGACAACACGTTTCTTTCGCCGTATTTCCAGCGTCCGCTGGACTTGGGCGCGGACATCGTCGTTCACAGCGGAACCAAATATCTCGGCGGGCACAACGACACGCTGGGGGGCTTTCTGGTCTCGAAGACTCCAGAGCTTGCAGAACAACTGCGGTTCTACGCCAAGACTGTTGGCGCGTGTCTGGCGCCCTTCGACTGTTTTCTGCTGGAACGGGGCGTCAAAACCCTGGCAATCCGTCTTGAAAAGCAGGCGGCTAACGCGGAAAGCATCGCTCACTGGCTCCGGCGAAGACCGGAGGTTCGTAAGGTTTACTACATCGGTTTCCCGGATCATCCCGGCTATGAAGTAACAAAACGCCAGTGTTCGGGCTTCGGCGGGATGCTGTCGCTGGAAGTGGACGCGCCTGAAACCGCCCGGAAGATACTGCGTGAGGTCAAACTTTTCCAGTACGCCGAAAGTCTCGGCGGGGTGGACAGTCTCATTACCTACCCCATGCTTCAAACCCACGCCGACGTGCCGGAGGAGGAACGTCTCAAACGCGGCATCAACGACCGTTTTCTGCGGATCTCCGTTGGCATTGAGAACGCCGCTGACCTCATCGAAGACCTCCGTTTGGCAATCGAAAAATAAACTTGGGAGAAACCAGGATGCAATATAATTTTGACGAAATCATTCCCCGCCGTAACACCAACAGCGTCAAATACGATTTTGCGAAACAGCGCGGCAAGCCGGAAGACCTGCTCCCGATGTGGGTGGCAGACATGGATTTTCAGACGCCGCCTGCTGTGCGGGAAGCCCTTGGAGCCAAAGCCGCCCACGGCATCTTCGGTTATTCCGACCCCGACGAGACTTATTACGATGCTCTCGCAAAATGGTTTAAAACAAGGCACGATTGGACGGTCGATCCGCATACGGCGGTTCTCGCGCCGGGCGTAGTGTTTGCGATCTGCACGCTGATTCGCTGTCTGACGAAGCCTGACGACGCGATTCTCATTCAGGAACCGGTCTACTACTGTTTCCGGCAGGGCATACGCGACAACGACCGCCGGATCGTCGTGAACGAGCTGCGTTTCGACGGGGAACGATACGCCATCGACTTTGAAGACTTCGAACGCAAGATTGTCGAAAACGACGTGAAACTGTTTATCCTCTGCTCGCCGCACAATCCGGTCGGTCGCGTATGGACGAAAGAAGAACTTGAGCAGCTGGCAGAAATCTGTCTGTGTCACAACGTATTTGTTGTGGCGGACGAGATACATGAGGATATCGTCTATCCCGGCAGCAGACACATCGTATTTGCTTCGCTCTGGGAGGAGGTCGCAGATCGCTGCGCGGTTTGCACTGCGCCGAGCAAGACCTTCAACGTCGCAGCTCTGCACAACGCAAACATTTTCATCGCAAATAAAGAGGTTCGCAGGGCAGTCCAGCGCGAACTAGACGCAGAAGGCTTCAGCCAGTCCAACGTCATGGGGCTGGTCGCCTGTCAGACGGCGTATCAGACCAGCGCAGAATGGGTAGATCAGCTGGTCGATTATCTTCACGGGAATCTGTCGCTCATGCGCGAAACGTTCCGAACCCGAATGCCTCAGCTGAAGCTGATCGAGCCGGAAGGAACCTATCTCCCGTGGGTGGATTTCTCCAGGCTCGGTCTCAGCGCTCCGGATCTGGATCGTTTCATCGTAGAGCGGGCGAAACTTTGGCTGGATGCAGGTCGCATCTTCGGCGCCGGCGGCGCGGGGTTTCAACGATTCAACATCGCGACACCCCGCGCAATATTACAGCAGGCGCTCGATCAACTGGAAAACGCCATTCGTCAAATCTCGTAATTCAGGAATTCGCCGGACTGGAGTTCTACGTTCTCGTGCCGTTTGAACTGGAGTTCCGGCATCTTCGCGCTAACCCGAGTCTGTTCGGGAACCGATTTGGTAACGAACGAGTTGCCGCCGATTACCGCGCCTTCACTGATGACAGTCTCGCCGCCGAGGATAGACGCGCCCGAATAGATGGTTACGTCGTC
>JAZRTH010000916.1:0-7114 GCA_045651945.1 Thermoguttaceae bacterium | reverse complement strand
ATGGAGAACTTGACGGCAGGATGGTTAAGATTATGCCTGTCAACCGTATTGCAACGAAGGCTGACTTGAAGGAGCTTCTTGCGAACCTTCCTTATAAAACATACGAGAAGCTCAAGGAAGAAAAACCGCGGTCGCCAGTTGAGCGAATTACAATCGTCTGTATGGGGCACGAACCCGACCTCAAAGGAGCGTTAGAGCAGGAACTTCACGACTACAAAGTGGATATTCAAATCGTAGACGTTCTTCGAGACAAAGCCGATCTTCAGCTGAAACGCGAAGCGGAAGCGAAAATCGTCCGTGAGGGGCGTGGGCGGAAGCGGAAGCTGGTTATCCGTGAGTTCTATCCGATGAACCTGATGCAAAAGCTCTCTCTGCAGAAGGAATACGTAGACGACTGGCGGCAACTGGTGGATTCCATCATGATTGACTGGAATTACGACGGCGTTGTTATGCAGCCTTCCACGATTGACATTCCTGGAAAGAATGAACTGGTCGAAGGAGTTTACGACATCCCGGAGGACGCAGGAACTATCAAAGTTAAGATTACCGACCTGTTGTCCGAATCCCTGGAAGTGGAGGTGGAGTAATGACAGTCAATTTTGAAGAATCGATCTCCTTCTACGAACAACTATGGTACTTTTACAGCGTCAACCGCGGTAAAATCCGTTCGCGTTACAACGGTCTGACCAAGAAGTTTCTGGCGTATAATGACCGGAACGAGAACCCGCACGCTTTCCTGCGCCGCCCTCAGTTCGAGGCGCTGGAGATGTATGTTTTTATAAAAGAATTCATGGGGAATCCGCAAGTCTACGAAATGTTCGACGACTGGCGGAATCGTCGCGGACGTTTTACTGACGCGTCTTATTACTCTAAGAACAAGAAGGATCAGAAAGGAATCTTCGACAAGGATACAGAGCAATTAACAGATACTCTCTTCAAGCAGATGAAGCAGTATCGCGAGAGCTATCCTAACTACATCTACGCCCTCACAATGGGCTTGGGGAAGACTATTCTCATGGCAACGTGTATTTTCTATGAGTTTCTCCTCGCCAAGAAGTACCCAAAAGACAAGCGGTTTTGCCACAATGCGCTTGTCTTTGCGCCGGATAAAACTGTTCTGCAATCGCTTCGAGAAATCATGACCTTCGATAAAACGAAGGTCGTACCTGCGGAATACGCTCACAGATTGGATGCCGACATCAAGTTCCATTTCCTTGACGAAACGGGGACGACGCTTCACACGTTAGACGATTCCAACTTTAATATCATCATCTCCAACACTCAGAAGATTATCGTTAAGAAGAAGCACAAGGAAGAAACCGCCGGAGAACTGTTCTTTAGCGGCTCTAACCTGCTTTCAACGGTGTATGGCAGCGATGAGGACGATGACGCCTGGGACGAAGTTACGCTGATGGACAACCAGCGTTTTAAGAAACTCTGCCGTTTACCGCAGCTGGGCGTTTATGTCGATGAAGCTCACCATCTCTTTGGCGCAGACCTGGAGAAACAGATCCGTTCATCTGGGGCAAACAAAACCAGCCTTCGAGATACTATCAATCTGCTGGCAGAGAACACGACTATCGTTGCCTGTTACAACTATACCGGGACTCCGTACGTCAATAATCAACTTCTCCCGGAGGTTGTATACGCTTTTGGTCTGAAAGAATCCATCCAAAACGGCTACTTAAAGGACGCTGACCCGCTTGGTTTCGAGAATGTTAAGAGTAAAGCGTTTCTTGAAGCCGCAGTCAAGACATTCTGGGAACGCTACGGCGGTAAAACATACGAGGGACTCAATCCGAAGATGGCTATCTATGCCGCCGGCGTGGAAGAAGCCGCTCGCGAAATCAGACCCGCTCTGGAAAAGATTCTGGCAAAGCTCGGTATTCCATCGTCAAGCATTCTGCTCAATGTCGGGGATGCGAAGTACACCAAGGACGAGGACATTCGGAATTTTAACAACCTGGATGTGCCGGGGTCTGTGGGGAACGAAAAGCAGTTTATTATCCTGGTAGAAAAAGGAAAGGAAGGCTGGAACTGCCGTTCTCTCTTTGGGGTGGCGATGTACCGCAGTCCGAAGTCAAAGGTTTTCGTTCTTCAAGCGACTATGCGCTGTCTCCGGTCTATTACGACAGCGCATCAAAGAGCGACAGTTTTTCTCTCCCAGGAGAACTTTAACACGTTGGACGCTGAACTTCATAAGAACTTCAATATGGAGATAAAAGACATCACAAACCACCCCAGCGACAATCGTCATGTGTACGAGGTTCGAGTTCTGCCGCCGCCGAGAAAAATCAAGCTGAAGCGGATCTGGCATGAATACACGCTCAAAAAACGAGAGTACTCTGCCCCCATTGATTTTGGTTTGAAGGACGTTGATCTCTCCAAATACGCCAGTACGATGTATGAACGCGACAGCCTCATACGAGATACTACGGTCAAGGAGGTAAACATAGACTATCTCCAGGACAATATGCAGTACAGCGAATTCTCCTTGACAGCGGAAGTCGCCCGATACATTAATATCTCGTGTCTTCTTACAGCCAGAATTCTCCGTGAGGCAAAAGACGGCATAGAGACAATCCTGGAGACTGTGAACCGCTATAACGCCGTAATTTACGACATCATTATTCCAAAGGTTTTCAATGCGCTTTTCGAGGTTGCGTCTGAACTGCGTTCAGAGGAGAAGGAAGTAGTTCTGCTCAGGGAGCCTGAGAATGCAGGATTCTATGAATTCTCTGCTCAGGACGACCTTGTCGTTACAAAGACTTCGTCTGGTTTAACGCCAGAGGAGGTTGAGAAGAGTTTCCATGCGGACACCTACTGCTTCGACTCCAAACCCGAGAAAGAATGTTTTATGCAGTACATTTCCAGCGACAAAGTTTCTGAGGTGTATTTTACTGGAATGTTTACTTCTGGTCAAGGAGATCTCTCCGTCCAATACTACGACCCGGAATCCGGCAGGATCCGCCAGTATTATCCAGACTTCCTTGCACGGATGGCTGACGGCTCTTATGAACTTATCGAAGTAAAAGGCGATAACATGATTGACGACAGCGTAGTAAAGGCAAAGCGCACGGCCGCCGAAGAGATGGCTGTAGAAAGCGGTATTCGCTACATCATGTATCCAGGAAGCGCTGTTATGAATACGCATATTCTGGATGACAACTCTCCTTATCGTAAAATCCATTAAAAAGACGGTTCTTTCGGTAAGTTGACGCCTGCTAGTTAATTCACAAACGCCAACTTGCCGGAAGAGCTTTATATCTTATTCAGGCTTTTTCATTCTGTCCGCCTGCGGGACGTAGGAGTCGAGCTTCTTTTCCGCGTAAATGGGCGCGAATCGGGTCAATCTCTGGCGGCCGTCGATCATGGGCAGCGTCAGCATCTCTTGACCGACCAGCGGCTTGCAGTACTTGACGAAATCGTCGGTAACGTCGCAGCCGTCCGCGGTAATCCATTCTTTGGGGAACGTGCGTTCGCTGTTGGCGACCAGCTGAAGCGGGACTTTGTCGTACGTAACCGAGTACGCTGTACTTGCCGAGCGGAGAATGGTTGACATGAATCCGCCCTGCCCTGTCGCCGCCAACTCGCACGCCTTCTGACCGGCGGCGTAGGCTTCGTCCAGGTCGACAATCGAGGCGTACGCCATCGAACTACGCTGGTCTGTGCCGGGCACGTTTCCGCGGGCGGAGCCTTTAACCGCCAAACCGCGTTCATTGAGATAGTTGACGACTTTCTGACAAACGGTCATTTTGCTGGCGGAGAACGTAGCATGACCGAAGGAATCCTTGAGAATTCCCAAGTCGCCGACGTCGAACCCTTCGCTGATAACGACGATGCATCGACCGCACTGGCGCAGCTTCTCGTTGACCTGATCGTACATCTGCTCTAAAGAACAGGGGCCTTCGGCAACGTAGATCAGCAGCGGCATTTCACGATTCGGGTCTGCCAGACGCGCCGCGGCGGGAATGTACCCGATTTTGCGTCCCATCGCCTGCATGACCAGAACCGGGTCTGCCGGGCAGGAGCCTTTGTTCTCCTCGTTGGCGTATTGGACGGCGTGCATCCAGTACTTGGCAACGGAGCCGTATCCGGGCGTGTGGTCGATGAGCTTGAATTCGCTGTCGCCGACGTCGTTGTCGATGGTCTTCGGCACGCCGACCGCCTGGACGTCCAAGCCTTTTTTCGCCGCCATTTCGGCAATTTTATGCGCCGTGTCCATCGAGTCGTTTCCGCCGTTATAGAGGAAATACCCGACGTTATGGGCGGCAAAGACGTCGACGATTCTGTCGTAGTCTTCGTTTTGCCAGGATTTGATTTTATATCGACACGTTCCAATTGACCCGGCAACGGGCGTGTATCGCAGCAGGGCGATTTCTTCCGCCGACTGCGCCGTCAGGTCGAGCAGCTCTTCTTTCAAGACGCCCTCGATTCCGTGACACGCTCCGTAGACGGTTCCAACGTTGTCGAACTGTCGCGCCGCTTCAACAACGCCCCGAAGCGAGCTGTTGATAACGCACGTCGGACCGCCGCTTTGCGCGACGACCATGTTCTTCTTTGCTGAACTCATTTATCTTGCGCGGTTAAATGACAATTGTTTATCGGGAACTCCCAGCCAACAGGAATTCAAGACCGACTGCTTTTATGATTTTTATTATACTCGATTTTTCGAGCATTAACAGAGGGGGAGCCGTGGCAAATTAGCAATTAGCAATTTGCAATTAGCAATTACGCTTCGCGCTCCTCGATTATTTGTTTGAGAGCTTGGCAGATTGTTCTCCCCTTTTTTCTTTAACATTTTTCTTCTCCCCCCTTTTATTTCTGTCGCATTGATTTATAATATAATTAGTTAAAAGTTTAATACAGAAAATATTTCCCACCTTGAGGACTAAACGCATTATGGAATTAGGAGTCAATATTGACCACGTTGCAACGGTTCGTCAGGCGCGTATGACCAACGAGCCAGACCCGGTTACCGCCGCGGCTCTGGCGCAGCTGGGCGGCGCGGACGGCATCACCGTTCACCTTCGCGAAGATCGCCGACATATTCAGGACAGAGACTTGCTCATCCTTCGTCAAACCGTTACCTGCAAGCTCAACATGGAGCTGGCGTGCAACGAAGACGTATTGGGAATCGCCTTCAAGGTCGTTCCCGATCAGGCGACGGTCGTTCCGGAACGGCGTCAGGAAATCACGACTGAAGGCGGACTGGACGTCGCGGGGAATATCCAAAAATATTCAGACGCCGTCAAGCGGCTCCACGATGCGGGAATCGTCGTCAGCCTGTTTCTCGACCCCGTCGCAGAACAAATCGACGCTGCCCAGCAGTGCGGCGCGGACGCCGTCGAAATCCATACTGGTCGATACGCCAACGCCTCGGGCGAAGCTCAGCTTAAAGAGCTGGAAGTAATCCGGACGATTGGCAAACAGATCGTCGATTGCGGCATGAAACTTCACGCCGGGCACGGCTTGACCTATACAAACGTCCTGCCGATTGTACACATTCCCAATATGCGAGAACTCAACATTGGGCACAGCATCATCTCCCGCGCCATTTACGTCGGGCTGGTTCAGGCTGTCAAAGACATGAAAGCGCTGTTGGAGAAGTAGGCAGTAGGCAATAGGCAGTAGGCAGTAGTTTTTTGTCCTTGCTCCTTACCACTAACCACTTACCACTTACCACTAATCACTAACCACTTACCACAATAATCCCAAATGAAAACGCGAGCTGAAGAATTTGCCGGTTTGACAGTTGCTATGGTAACGCCGTTCAAGGACGGCAAAGTTGACCTTGACCGTCTGGCGAAAAACGTCGATTTTTTGATTGCTGGCGGAGCGACGGCTCTGTGTCCGGTCGGAACGACGGGCGAGTCCCCTACTCTGACCAATGCTGAACACGAATTGGTAATTGCGGAAACCGTCAAGGCGGTTGCCGGCAGATGCAAAGTTATTGCCGGTACCGGTTCCAACAGCACGGCGGAAGCGATTCACATGACCCAATGGGCGGAAAAGGCGGGCGCGGACGCCGCTCTGTCGGTCGCGCCGTACTACAACAAGCCCATGCAGGAAGGTCTCTACGAGCACTTCAAGGCGATCGCCCAGTCCGTCTCGATTCCGATTTGCGTCTATAACATTCCCGGACGAACGGGTCGTCTGATTGAATCGGAAACGATTCTCCGCCTGGCGGAAATCCCCAACATCGCGATGGTAAAAGAAGCGACCGGGTCGATGGACAACGCGTCCAAAATTCTCGCGGCGACCGACCTCACCGTTCTTTCCGGCGACGACTCGCTGACTCTGCCGTACATGTCATTGGGCTGCAAGGGTGTCGTTTCCGTTGTCGGGAACTTCATTCCGTCCGACATGACGGCGTTGACCAAGACGTTCCTTGCCGGGGACTTGGAAGGCGCGCGACGTCTGCATTACAAGATGTATCCGCTGTGCCGCGACATGCTGTCGCTGGCAACCAACCCGATTCCGGTCAAGGCGGCTTTGAAAGCCCTGGGAATGGACACCGGCGAACTTCGTCTCCCGCTGACCCCCCTGACGGAAGCTCAGGAAGCCGCGCTTCGCAAGACGCTGACCGCCTACGGGCTGCTGTAATTGTCGTTCCATGTATTGAGGTTGTTACACATGAAACCGCTCATTGCTGTTACGCCGCTGTTTGATCAAAAGCAGAATCATCAGTATATGAATTCCGAATACTTTCCCGCTATTCTGGACAACGGCGGGATTCCCGTCCTGTTGCCTATCGAGGCGCCGGAGTCAACGTGGGACGAGTATCTTGACCGCGTTGACGGGATTCTCTTTACCGGCGGTCAGGACGTCAACCCGGTTCTGTACAAGCAGACGCCCATGGAAACGACGCTGTACATTTGCCCGGAACGCGACGCGCTGGAATACGGCTTGTGCAAAAAGGCGATTGAAAAGAACAAAGTCATTTTGGGAATCTGCCGCGGAGAGCAGCTGCTCAACGTCGCCTGCGGCGGGACGCTCTATCAGGACTTGCCGACGTATCATCCGTCTTCTATCGCGCACCGCCAGCCGCCGCCGACTGTCAAGCCCAGCCACGACGTCAAGGTGGTTGAAGGGTCGCCGTTACATCTTTTAA
>JAZRTH010000915.1:0-1967 GCA_045651945.1 Thermoguttaceae bacterium | reverse complement strand
TTTCGCTGTACCGGAAAAGGTTGTTGTTGAAGAAGACTGACAGGGGAATATTAAATATGTTCGGACATCCCATCAAAGACTGGACTCTGGCGATTAGACCGTGGTCGTTCCCGGCGTCTTTAACCCCGGTTGTTGCAACGCTGGGGCTGCTGTACTGGCGCAATAGCGTCGAGCCGATGGAGTGCAACTGGGTCAACGGCTTTTTGGCGGCGTTGGGAATGGTTATCTTTCAGGCGTCCGCCAACTTGATAAGCGATTACTTCGACTTCCAGCGCGGCGTCGACCGGGAAGACACGTTCGGGTCGCCCAATTTGACTCATGGGCTGTTTACCCCGCGGGAAATTCTGTTCTACGGAGCGTTTGTTCTGGCGTTGGGCGCTGTTCTCGGACTGTTCCTCGTCTGGCGAACCGACGCGCGGCTGCTCTATTTTGGCGCCTGCGGAATCGTGTTTGTGCTTCTATACCCGTTTTTCAAATTTCGAGCCTTAGGCGACGCCGTTATTTTCGTTTCCTTTTCCATCCTCCCGATTTTGGGAACGACGTTTGTTGTAACAGGCAAAATTGATGCGCAAAATCTGGTTTTGGCAATCCCGATCGGTCTGATAACCGTTGCGATTCTTCACGCCAACAACTGGCGCGACATCCGCACCGACGCCCGGGCGAGAATTAAAACGTTCATCATGCTCATCGGGTCGCCGGCGTCAGCGTTTTTATACATCTTTGAACTCCTGTTTCCGTTTATTTGGCTCGGCGCCGCGGCGATTGTATTCCATGGAATCCCCGTCTGGTGTCTGCTGTCGTTATTGGCTTTGCCGCTGGCAATTCGAGCGGTCAAGACGGCTGTTACACGCGCCGACGACTGCGCCGCCATTTGCGACCTGGACATTCAAACGGCGCAATTGCAGCTCGTTTTTGGCTTGACGCTGTCGACGTCGTTTCTGGTTGCCGCGTGGGTGTAGGGATGAGTGGTAAGTTGTTAGTTGTAAGTGGTAAGGACGCAAACGCTACCCCAATTACCTCTAAACACTACTCACTAACCACTACTCACTAACCACTAACCACTTAACTCGTATTATGAAAACCCGTTTATTGTTTCTGCTGTTGGTCGTTCAGGCGTTCTGGTTTTTCATGTTCAGCCCATGGACGGCGCCGCTGGTCAACTTCTGGATTGGAATAACCGTTGCCGCTGTTACGGTCTTGACGCTGACGACTTTTCTTTTCCCGGAATGGACGCAGCAGCTTCCCCAAAAGCCGTTGGGCTGGATTGCCGGTATCGCAGTCGGCGCGGTCTTGGCGGCGGCTCTCTGGGGCGTGTTCTGGCTGGGAGATTATATTTCCGCCCGGATTCTTCCCTTTACCGTCAAGCAGGTTGACACCATTTACGAACTGGGAAACAACTTCAACGCGCCGCTGGTCGGCTTGGCGCTGCTGTTTATCGTCGGTCCCGCAGAAGAGATCTTTTGGCGCGGGACGTTTCAAAGAAAACTGAGCGAATTATGGGGTAAGAACTGGGGCTTTATCGGGATGCTGATTTGCTATTCGCTCATTCACATCTGGTCGTTCAACTTTATGCTCGTCATGGCAGCCGCCGTCGCGGGCGGATTCCAAGGACTTGTTTACCGCCTGTTTCCCAAAAGCCTCTGGGCGTTAATCGTCTCCCACGCCCTGTGGGACGTCGCCGTCTTTTTGGTCTTTCCAATTTGACGACAAACCTCGTAAAACAGGATTATATCTTTTATAGGGTATTCAGTACCAATCAGTACAAGTCTTCTGAAATGTTTATCAGCGTCTTTTCAGAATCGAGTTCCTGAGACTTCGGCTGGACGGTAAGGCGTCCCATTTCCCAGGCGATAAGAATTGCAATAACGATAGCCGCGGCGCCGTCGGCGATGGCGTACGCGCTCCAGCAGCCTGTAATCGACCAGAAATGCGGCAGGATCAGCAGCAGCGGCGTAAGGAATCCGAGT
>JAZRTH010000914.1:0-1762 GCA_045651945.1 Thermoguttaceae bacterium | reverse complement strand
CGTGCATACCAAACCGACGCAGACGAAAACCTCCCTAGGATGGCGCCCGGCGGCGAGGCGCCAACTTGACGGCGCCGCCGTCAAGGAAAAGCGGCAGTCTCCAAAAATCTTTAGAACATGGAACGCCCCTCCGTCCCAACTAGATCGCGGCTGTCTCAGCCGCCGAAGAAAATATTAACCACAAAGAACACAAAGAACACAAAGAAGCAGTCAGGGGTCGCGCTTTGCGGCGGAAGCCTCCAAGAATCTCCTGAACGTGTCAGCCCCTCCGACCTGCGGGTTCGCGGACATTCTGTCCGCAAAAGAAATAATCCCCCTACCGTCCGGCTGTCGTCTGAAATATTCGCCGGATAGTATGTCCCCAATTCTGCACCCATGGTAGACAAACAGGTCGACATAATACCCTAAAATAGAGAATCCAGCGAAGCACGACAATTTCAGAGAATATTCCGCAACTCTATATATTCCATAGACATACCAAAAAATAAGCCTTACTTCAATTTCTTGAAATAAGGCGGTACTACCCCCAAGGGGAGAGAAACCAAGCGTATCTAAATACATTGCAGGATAATGACTTACAAGAAACCGGGTTAGACTTAATCCCGGAATTTCCCCCGGAAACGCTTATTATTCAAGAAATCCTGAAATATTTAATCCGATTAAATCCAGAGGATTTGAACGGGATTCTAAAAGAACTTGAAAGCAGATTTGCAGATTAGTATGGAGTTGAAACGATGGAACGAAAAAAGCAAACCAGAAAGACAAGGGGCAGACAAAAAGCAATTACCCCTGAAGTTGTCGAAAAACTGATAACAGCTTTTAAGATGGGATTATCAGTCAGAGAGGCGGCGGCATTTGCAAACATATCAAAATCGACAATCTATGAATATTTGGCGAAAAATCCAGAGTTTAAAGACAATGTAAAGACGCTACAGTTTACGCCGTCAATGCTTGCTAAAGTTGCAATCTATGGGGCTATCGCGGCGGGCGATATAGACACGTGCAAATGGTTGTTAGAGAGAGATACAAAGAGATTTTCAGAGAGAGAAAGAGCGCGTCTTATACGTGTACAACGTAAAGAAATCGAACGTTCCAGCAATCCTGAATTGTTACAATCTGGCATAGAGGATTTTAATAATCATTGGGCAAAAGTCAATGCGTATTTCACTGGAAAACTTGTAATCGATAACGATAAACCAGAGGAAACAAAAGAATAAAATGTTACAGATACCATTAACAGCCGATTTGCATTTTCCAAAAGGTGAAGCCCCCGTTCTTGAATTTCAAGACCGTAAAGAACTGGAAAAATTTATTTCATACCTCCAAAAACAGGTTGAAATCATAAAAGGAAAAAAGAAAAAGCGGCTTGAATATTTTTCAGATGGTATTTATTTTGACGGTAAAATATTAGAAATACGTGGGCGGCATTTTGCAATTCTCAAAGCGTTTGAATTTGTAGACAAGATAAGCAAAATCGATTTGATTTGTAAAGTATGGGGAAACTCTCTTGTCAATGAAAAAACGGTTGCTAATACTATTTCACAATTCAATTCAAAAATGATAGATAAAGGTATTTTCATTAGTTTATCTGATGGAGTATACACAATCTATAGACCGTAATCTGATGGGAACCATCGGCGGCAATCAGTTCTTTCTGCTGCTGCGACAGCTGCGTCGATTCTGATGGCAATCCAGACCCGGCGGCAATCCGCCGGATTCGCTCTGATTCGCTCTGGAAGCCGTCAACGCCGGCTGATGGGAA
>JAZRTH010000913.1:0-16377 GCA_045651945.1 Thermoguttaceae bacterium | reverse complement strand
GGCTATTCTACTCAGCAATTGATTAACTGGTCGATCATGGCGTTTTTGGGCGGTCTGATTCTTAACGTCATGCCCTGCGTTCTGCCTGTTATCAGCTTAAAGCTCATGGCGTTTATCGATCAGGCGGGCGAATCCAGAGTTCGCGTGTTTATTCTTAACCTGTGGTACGTTGCCGGATTGATGGCGGTATTCGTATTCCTGGCGTTTTTGTCAACCTACGGGCTGTCGCTCTTTACCGGAAAATTCACCTCTGACGCCGGCATGGGCTGGGGCGAAATGTACGCCTACACCTGGGTTCAAATTGTCATGTGCGCGTTTATTTTTGTCATGGCGCTGAGCATGCTTGGCATTTGGGAAATTCCTATTCCCGGCTTTTTGGGATCAGGCGCAATCAACGACGTCCAGCAAAAAGAAGGCGCAATCGGCGCGTTTACCAAAGGGATTTTCACGACGCTGATGGCGGTTCCCTGCACCGGTCCGTTTATCGGTCCGATTTTGGGCTTAACCATGGGCGCGCCGCTGTCGTTTACCATGCTGATTTTCTGCATGATCGGCTTGGGCATGGGCTTTCCATATATTCTGGTTGGTCTCTTCCCTGGACTGCTGTCCTTCCTGCCTAAACCTGGAGCGTGGATGGTAACCGTTCGAGAAATCATGGGATTCCTTCTGCTGGGGACGACCGTCTACTTCTTCAGAATGGTTCCCGCAGAGTTGATGGTTCCCGTCCTGACGCTGCTGTTTTCACTCTGGTTTATTTGCTGGATTGTCAACAAAATTCCTTATGGAGCAACGTTTGGACAGCGGCTTCTCAACTGGTCAATTGGAATTTTAATTGCTACAGTTTCAACCGGCTGGATGTTTCACGCCTACACGGCAGACAACAGTTTCCCGTGGTCTGACACGTTCTATTCCGATTCCAAATCCACCGTTGGCAACCCGCTTTTGCTCGCCGCAGAAAAAGAACAAAAAGCCGGTCGAACTGTTATGATTGAATTCACGGCAAGCTGGTGTCCCAACTGCAAAGCGAATTTGTATACCGCGATTGAAACAGACGACGTTGAAGAGTTTATTCGCAAAAACAACGTCTGCGCCATGATCGGCGACTGGTCTCGCAAACCGCAAAACAGCGAAGACCCCGACGTGATTAAACAGGCGCTCAACGTCTTCGGGCGACAGTCCATTCCTATGTTGGCAATCCTGCCCGCCGACGGCCGCGCCCCGATTCTCCTGGACGGTCCCATTACAAAAGGACAGCTGCTCAAAGCCCTCAACGACGCCCAGTCCGCGCCGAAGCAGATTAACGACGACGTGAAAGGCGCGTATGAGGAGGCAGTAGGCAATAGGCAGTAGGCAGTAGTGAGTTGCTAGCTATTAGCTGCTAGCTATTAGCTTGTGCATTTGTAGTACTTAACGTTAACATTTAAAGCCTGAACCTATAATAACCAAGCTAGAGGCTAGTAGCTAGAAGCTAAAAGCTTATAAAATATGATTGAGACTTCCGATCTGACGAAAGTATACGGTTCGCTCAAGGCGGTGAATTCCCTCAACCTGTCTTTGAAAGAAAAAGACGTTTTTGGGTTTATCGGGCCCAACGGGGCGGGCAAGACAACCACGATGCGAATCCTCGCAACGCTGCTTCAGCCGTCCTGGGGCGAGGCGTCGATTTGTGGGCAGTCAATCTACACGAACCCGCGGGAAATCCGCCGGCTTATCGGCTACATGCCAGACTTTTTCGGCGTCTACGACGACATGAAAGTCATTGAGTATCTGGAGTTCTTTGCTGCCGCGTACCGAATCAACGGCGATCAGCGGCGCAAACGCTGCAACGAGATGCTGGAACTGGTCGACCTGGGCTACAAACGCGACGCTCTGGCGACAAGCCTGTCACGCGGCATGACCCAGCGTCTGGGTTTGGCGCGAGTTCTGCTTCACGACCCGCAGGTTCTGCTGCTCGATGAACCCGCATCCGGCTTGGACCCGCGAGCGAGAATCGAAATTCGCCAGCTGCTCAAGCGTCTGCGCGACATGGGCAAAACGATCATGGTTTCCAGCCACATTCTGCCGGAACTGGCAGACGTGTGCAATAAAATCGGGATTATCGAACGCGGAACGCTTCTGGTCAACGCAGATGTAACAGACGTCATGAAACAGGTTCGCCAGAACGTTACAATTCTGGTCAGCGTTCAAAGCAAACCCGGCAAAGGTCTCGACGAAGCCGGCAAACTTCTCGAATCGACGGGCATGACGCAAAGCGTTGCTCTTTTAGACGACCCTGCCACCGGCGCGCGGCTTCGCGTTACGCTCAAGCCGGAATACCCGGACTACTCTCCGCTGTCAACCGCGTTGATCCAAAACGGATTCTCGCTCACCCATTTCGCCGAAGAGGAAATCAACCTCGAAACGGCGTTCATGGCGTTGACAAAAGGAATTACCGCATAGGCGAGCCGGGGTGCGTAAGCCCCCGGAAGAACCGCGAAGCGGTTCTCCATAGGCAGTGGTAAGTGGTAAGTTAGATGCACGCTTGCGTCCTAACCTGCTTACGGGGGGCGGGTATTACCCGCCTAAATCGCGGACAATGTCCGCTCCCCAGAAGCACAGATGAACGCTTGCGTACTAACCACTAAAAACTAACCACTAAATACTTATTACCGCCACCTCGCAGCTTCTACGGCGTTACCAGGTACAGGACTTTCGGCGACAGCTTGAGTTTGTACGCCGTTCCTTCGGGAGCAGGAAGACTGACCGGCTCGCCGAAGCAGTTGCAGGCGGATTCGACGGGCGCGTTGAGTTTAACCGTTCTTTCGGCTTCAAATCCCGGCAGCCAGACGGCTGTTACAGTCTTTCCGTCTGGACGCTTCCAGCTGACTTGGCAGAAGTCGTCTTTGAGCCAGCCGGGGTTCTGGATGGAGCCGTCCGGACGCATCTTCGTCAGCGTCTTCATCGCCAGATAGCCGGTCTTGGGGCTGAGGTCGCGATGAACCATTCCAAAGTGATGTTCCTTGTCAACGTCGTCCTGTTCAACCGCCTGGAATTCGTACCAGAAATAGCGGTCAATGCCGCCAGCAAAAGCGAGCAGATACACCTGAGCGAGAAAGACGCCCTGATTCGGCTCGGACGAAACGTTGGTATTCCCGCCGTTCATGACGGTTGAAACAATCAGCGCGCCCTTGTAGTCGGAATCGAACTTGATAACCGCGGCAACGGGGGCGGTGTAATCCTCTTTAGTCGCGTTGAGAATCGGAATCAATTTGTCGCCCGGCTTGAGTAAATCAGCGTTGAGGAACCGACTTCCCTGGTCCTTGACCGCGACCTTGAGAATGTCTTCGTATTCCTTCACAGGAACCAGGCGCGCGTGTTCCGGGACGTTCTTTTTCGTCCAGTAAGCTTCCCAGCCGATTCGCAGCGTATGACGATACGAGTCCGAGGCGAAACCGCTGTGCGTCATGAACCCGTGTTCATCCCATTGGCTGACATAGTACAGCGGAACGCCGCCGACGAGAATCAGCGTCCCGCCGCTGCGAACGTATTCAACCAGGTTGTCGAAATACGGCGTCGGGAAATGCTCGCCCGGCGGCAGAAGCAGACACGGATGCGTTTTGGGCGAAAGCGTTTTGAGCTGTTCAAGGGAGACGTAGTCAACATCAACACCGCTGGGAATCGTTGTTCCCATAATAACCGGCGGGAACTGTGACGAGGCATCGTACTTCGCATCGTACAGCGCGGCAAATTTACCCGGCAACCCATCAGGATAAAGTTGCTTTAATCCCGCTTCGATAACCTGTCGGTTTGCCGTCCCGAATGCCGGGGGAGTCGCCCAGCCCATCTCGGTAATCCAGATCGGGCGGTTTTCGCCAGTATATTGAATCGTCAAGTCGCGAAACTTTTTAATGTCGTCCAGAAACTGATTGCACAGACGAACTGTTACAATCCCGCCGCGGTACGGGTGAATGTTGACAACGTCGAAATACTTCCCGCCACCCTCTTTGAGGACGTTTTCGTAATACTCGTGCGGGACGCCCGCCAGCCCGCCAAAGACGACCTGTAATTCCGGGTCGATATCCTTAATAATCTCGTACGTCCTCTTCAGCAGCGTTACGTAATCCTTCGCGTTCGGCTGTTTCCAGAAGTTGGGGATGTTCTCTTCGTTCCAGACTTCCCAGTAGCGAATTCTGTCCTTGTATCGCCTTACCAGCTGGCGGACGTACTCGCCCCAGTCGTCCAGATGTTGAAACGCCGGGTTCGCCCACGACACGTTGTAGTCGAGAATCGGCAGAATCGTAATCCCCGCCTTGTCGGCTTCGTCAAGAACTCGATCCAGATGATTAAAATGCCAGTCCCCTTTTTTCCATTCGACGGCGTTCCAGGAGAAGTCGGCTCTCGCCCAGCGAATCCCCGCCGCCCGCATGGCAGCCAAGTTTGCCGGCATGGCGTCGAACTCCTGACCTCCGCCAAGATGAGCGCAAACGCCGTACGGCGATTCGACGTTCGGTTTTTCCGCAGACGCCGTCGCGCACAGCGTCAGTAAACTAACGCACAAAAGGATAATTCGAGAATGCATGATTGCTCCTTTCTTATTTGGTGAATTTGTTTAATTAGCAGGTTTTGGAGTGCGACGGCCGACAGGGTCGGTACCCGATTGGATGTTGGTAGCGCCAAAACATGCTTTTCGGTGGCATAACCTCGTCCTCTCGCCCGTGCGGCTCCGCACCTTGCCGTCGCTTTTAAGGGGTTAACGCTGAGAACTTAGTAAAAGTATTTCGTGCAAATAACGTAAGAACAATGTTCTTTTTTCGTTTTTGAATAAATTTGATTATTCACACATTATCAGCACGAATATCGTTTTTCGTTGTTTTCGGCGTTTTCGGTTATGAAAGCGACGCCAAGGCGTCGCACTCCATACTTCTTCAATTTTACCCGATCCCAGAGCAATAATCAACTGCTTTGGAAAGAATCGCTATAAAAAACGTCAAAAAAAGGATCGCCCTGTAACTTCGTATCAGAACGCATATCAAAAAAGAATATCCACGGTTATGATTTCATGGACAATCAAAATCAGCAAAGACGGAATGATTATACCATTTTTTATAAACATTTTTGCATTTTCTGTAATAACCCCCTTGAAATTTGTTGTGAAATTGAATATACTGTTATTAGGCTATAAACTCCCATTGTTGTTAGCGTTGTCGAAAAATGTATCGTACAACAATCAGAGAAAATAACCGCATTTTTACCCCAATTAATGCTCACATTTTTTGTTAGAGAGCAAAAACTATAAAATTCAAACACACAAACCGATTAAATTATAATCGTTTTATTTTCAAACACAAAGGAACAGTTATGCCGATTGCCTACCTTGACCCTTTTACCGGAAGTATGGTGCTTCAGGTTCTTGCTGCGGGATTTGTTGCCGTATTGGCTTTTTTCCGCCCGCTGTATAATTTCATCTTTGGCAAGAAAGACGCGCAAAACCAGATAGACGACTGGAATGAAAACGTAAACGGAAACGAACAATCCGATTCAGAAAAAACATCAGAGAAAACAGATGAGTAACTTTCAAAATTTTGGTTCGTTTCGCGACCCGGCAGGTTTGGTTTTCGAAAAAGACGGCGCGATTTACCGAACTGTCAATCAAGCTGGACGTGAGGATTACGAACTTTTCGTATCAAGCGGTCTTTCTGAAACTCTTCAAAAAAACGGGTGGATTATTCCATTTCGGGAGATTGCCGTTTCGCCGTTTGACGGAAAACCCGCCGACGGAAACGTCTGGAAATTCCTCGAAGTAGACCGCGTCCCGTTTATTTCGTACCCGTACGAGTGGTGTTTCTCACAGTTGCGCGACTCGGCTATTTTAACGCTGAAAATTCAACAGGCGGCTCTTGAACACGGCATGACGCTTAAAGACGCCTCTGCCTATAACGTTCAGATGTACCGCAGCCGTCCGATTTTTATTGACGTTCTGTCGTTCGAGAAATACGAGGAAGGTCGACCGTGGACCGCATACCGCCAGTTTTGTATGCACTTTCTCGGTCCGCTGCTTCTGATGAGTCGTAAAGATTTACGCTTCTCTGCCCTGTTTCGAGACTGGATCGAGGGGTTCCCGCTGGATTTCGTCTCGAAAAATCTCCCGTGGCGCAGTCGGTTCAGTCCATCGTGCCAGATTCACATTCACGCACACGCAAAAATGCTCCACAAGTACGAGAGTACTCGGGACCAGTCGCTCAATAAAACGGCAGGCAGCATTTCGCTTGACAAGCTCAAACTCCTGATTCGGAATCTGCTTGAAATGGTTCAATCGATTTCGCTCCCATATCAGGCAACCGAGTGGGGCGACTACTATAACGACACGAATTACACTCAGGGCGCTTTTGGAGCCAAGCATAAACTCGTTTCAGAACTTTGTGAAAGGCTCCAGCCTAAAAAACTTGTAGATTTAGGAGCAAATTGCGGCGAGTTCTCACGTGGGCTTCCGTCCTGCATTGATACGCTAATTTCTGCCGATATTGACCCAGTTGCGGTTGATAAGAACTATGTTCAAGTCCGCAAAGCCCGAGAGAAAAATCTCTACCCGGTACTTCAGGATTTAACGAATCCTTCTCCGGGCATCGGTTTTCTGAATCGAGAACGGAAATCATTCATGGAACGAGCGCGGTGCGACGTTTCGCTTTCGCTGGCCCTCATTCATCATTTGTGCATTGGGAACAATTTGCCGTTCGATTACGTAGCGCAGATGCTCAGTACGCTAGGAGATCGGGCTATCCTGGAATTTGTGCCGAAACAGGACTCGCAGGTTCAGAGGCTTCTTAGCTCGCGAGAAGATATTTTCCCGGAATACGATCTTGATCACTGCATCTCAGCATTCAAACCGTACTTTCCGACTGTCGAAACGTTCCCCATCTCGGATTCAGACCGGACGCTTCTTTTGTTTGAGAAGTAACCGTCTGGACAAATTGGAAGCGTTTTTCCTCCCCCCGGCGCCAATCTTGGGGGAGGATGCAATGCTGTAAATGGACGTAACCATCAATTCAAAGGACTTGCTCACACGTATTATTTACCGGTCCAAAACAGGTCAATTGCCTGGATTTTAGTGAGAAAGGCGTTTCAGATTACCCGGTTGAATTTCATTGTTCTTTGTGAAATATTAGTTTAGGAGTGGAAATGAACGTTAAAACCAGCTTAGCTCAAGCGGCAATATCATCGGCATTGATAGCAGTAGTAATTTTCGCATCAGGAGCGACTATTTATTTTAATAATTTGTCCGAATATTCATTTACCTGCAGCCAGTTTGTGACAGGGATGGGAGTAGTCGTAACGTTTGGGTTTCTATCCCTTTTTGCGCTTCAGGCCTGTTT
Organism: Thermoguttaceae bacterium; assembly: GCA_045651945.1. GTDB lineage: Bacteria > Planctomycetota > Planctomycetia > Pirellulales > Thermoguttaceae > RUG11551. Next base: position 9,028 of record JAZRTH010000913.1, on the reverse strand, counting down.
TATTAAAACAAAATTGTTCCGTTGGCTATTTTTAACAGTTTTTTCAATTGGTCTGTGTATGTGGTTCCAGGGAAATTTCATTTTCTATCCGCGCGGACTTGCAGGGGACGCTATCAGAACCTTCGGGCATTATCCTGTTTATGGCATTTGGGAACTTTTATTTTACACTCTGATTTTCTGTTTGGTATTTTATTTTCGAAATTTTGTTCAGAGTTATTGTTTCCGAGTATTAATTGTTGTAGCGGCAACCCAGTTGATTACAACTTTCCCTGCAATCATTTCTTATGATCCAATTTTATTGAGACGTATTCCCAGTTTCGATTGGCCAACTCAGAATTCAAAAGAAGAAAACATTACAATTATTTTAGTTGATTCAACGGGAACCGATTTTTTTGATAAGTTGAGGAAAACCTTTCCAGAATATGATTCCAGACTAAAGGATTTTGAATATTTTAATCATTTGCTCTCTATTTATCCCCAAACATTATTCGCTGTGCCAACCATATTGTCTGGGAGTTCCTTTTTTGATAATACTAAGCAATGGAATCCCCTTTCAACGGTCTGGAATCAGAGTGAAAAAGGATTTCAGGCTGGTTTTGGAGGACAGCAATACATAAAAGAAATTAATCAAATGTATCAAGATTGTAATTCTCTCATCCCCAATCTTTCCAACCTGAACTATTTACCAGAATTGTATCCGTATATTGGTTTATTAAAATATACACCACAAGATTATGAATTTAACAATCTGAAATTTGATAATGATATTCGAATAAAACGATACATTTTTAACGGATACATGTTATCAGAGAGAATTATCCCTTTTTCATTCTATCGAGTCGCTCCTTTAATTATAAAAGATCAGACTATTAAATTCATTGATGATACATTGATGAGTATTTATGGATTAATAAAGAATACTCATAAAGTTGTATTGAAATCTTCCGCTTTTTCAGACAAAGGTAAAAAAACTGAAATAAAACTTATTTCTGGAGATAAACAATTTTTAGATATCAAGGATGAAATTAGTATTGATAAGCAAAAGAGATTTCGTTTCATTCATCTTATCGGTTGCCATGTTTTTGACGATTGTCCTGAAGACGCTTATCTTCCATACGGGAAACTGCTTTTTGATGGTTTGTTGAATTATTTAGATTATCTAAAGAAAAATGACTGTTATGATAATTCCTGGATTATCATCATGGGAGACCATGGTCAGCACACTGGAAAAATCCAGTACCGTTTCAACCCGATTTTTTTAATCAAACGCCCCCATGATCAGAGTGAAACCATGCAGATCAATGAGAACGTCATTCTCATGCGCGACATCGCGCCATCATTGCTCGGGGAATTAGGAGTCCAGACCGAAAGACCTTTCTCAATCTGGAATCAGACGGAGGAGCAGAAAAAAGAACGTCAGGAACTGTGGCAAAAGCTTTTCATCGGAAACGCTCAATAATCGTTCATTTTAATTGGATATTCCGATTAATTAACGTCTGGCATTGGTACAGGCAGGTCCGTTCCCGTTCCACGGATTTGACTGATAAAACGAATTAGCGCCGATTGGTTTATAAACAAATCCTAATCAGCTGTATATTATTGGATTGCAACCATTCTTAGGGTTCATCCGGCAAGCGCATACCTGAAGAATAAGGGTCAAACGTTTTAGTGGTTATCGGTATGGATTCAAAGCGCATCTGTCTTTATCCGCTTACGTTGGTTCGTGTGAACGCAGCTCGTAACTCGCAACTTGACTAACCGTTTACCAATGACAGGTTCGCATTTGCTTAATGAATCAAGAATAATTATCCTCAAGAAACGCAAAAAGCCGACACTGCGTCCTGCGGCATTGGCTTTTTGGCTTGTACGGTTCATGGGAAATCGATCCGCACAATCGGGGAAACAGAATGATTTGTTTATTCGGTGAGAACGTTACGCAGTTTTGGCGCGAGTCTGGACGTCGTCAAAGAGCCGTTCTCGACCTTCAATTATGCTTTCTGTAATAATGTACTTTCCTCCGCTGGGCTGGTCGGGAAGGTCGTACAGGATATCGAGCATGATTTCTTCCATAATCGACCGCAGACCTCGCGCGCCGGTGTCTTTCGCCAACGCTTTTCTCGCAACGGCTCGCAGCGCGCCCGGCGTGAACTCCAACTCGGCGTCGTCCATGCCGAAAAGCTGCATGTACTGTTTGGTCAGAGCGTTGCGCGGTTCTTTCAAGACGCGGACGAGGTCATCCTCGTTAAGCGGCATGAGCGTGGAAATAATCGGCAGACGCCCGATCAGTTCCGGAATCAAGCCAAATTCCATGATGTCGTCGCTGGTAACGTAGGGCAGCAGAGAACGCTGTTCGTCAATATTAATAACGTCCTCGTCAACGCAGTTGAACCCGAGAGACTTTTTGCCCATTCGACGCCCGATAATCTCTTCCAGACCGGCAAACGTGCCGCCACAAATAAAGAGAATGTTGGACGTGTCAACCTGGATAAAATGCTGTTCCGGGTGCTTGCGTCCGCCCTGCGGAGGGACGTTGGCAATCGTGCCTTCCAGCATCTTCAGCAACGCCTGCTGAACCCCCTCGCCGGAGACGTCGCGGGTAATCGAAACGTTTTGACTTGTCTTGCCTATTTTATCAATTTCGTCAATATAGATAATCCCCTGCTGCGCCGCTTCGACGTCAAAGTCCGCCGCATGGAGCAGTTTGAGAATCAGGTTTTCTACGTCTTCCCCAACGTAGCCGGCTTCCGTCAGCGTGGTTGCGTCGCCGATAGCAAACGGGACGTCGAGAATTCTTGCCAGCGTTTGCGCCAGAAGCGTTTTGCCGCTGCCGGTTGACCCGATCATCAGGACGTTGGATTTGTCCAGTTCGACATCGCCCTTGCCGCGAGACGCTGCGTGTTCGAGCCGTTTATAATGGTTGTAAACCGCTACCGACAGGCACTTTTTCGCATATTCCTGACCAATGACGTACTCATCCAGCTTGGCGACGATTTCCCGCGGCTTGAGCTTGTTGACGAATCGCGACCGGGACTCTGTCTGACGGCGTTTGCGTTCATCGGATAGAATCGACTGACACAATTCCAGACAGCTCGAACAGATATAAACGTTATCCGGCCCTTCGACCAGCGGACCGACCTCTTTACAGCTTTTATGACAGAACGAGCATTGCGCCTGCTTCCGAACTCCCAAATTCTTGCGTGAATTGTTGTCGTCGTTATCTTGAGGCATGAGTTCGTCCTTTCAGTTATAAAAATAGAATAAACATATACAAAAAACACCCTACTCGTCTGATATCAGACTGAGACGTCAAGTTCCGAGAAATACAAGGCTCTTTAAATATTTTCCCTATGAATTCTTTAGCTTAACAGATAAATTCATCGACTTTATACGGGTCAAATTATAGATTTATACACTATGTCGACACGAACGGAATAACCCGCACAGTTTACCAAAAGCAATAGGGAATAGGGAGTGGTAAGTGGTAAGTGGAAAGTGGAAAGTGGTGAGTTAGCGGAACGCTTGCGTCCTGACCACTAACCACTAATCACTAACCACTGGCAATAGAGAGGCGCCTCGCTGCCTGCCACGGTCCGGACTATCCAAACAAAAAAAGACGGAGAATCAGCAATCAAATTCTCCGTCTTCAAGGGGTAAAGTTATTCCAGCAGGTCAGACGAACAGCGTGTTTTTCGTCTGAAGGTTTAAGGAATCACGGCGTAGGATTGGCGCCAGCCGGATTTCCACACATGTGGAGGTGATCAAGGTCGATAAGGACGACTTCCTGAGCTTCTTCGTTAGTGGCGGTGTACGGAACCGGCCAGCCAACGCGAGTAACTTCGGTGAAGTAAACCGTGCATTTCCAGTGAGTATGGTGCAACTGGCACATGCCGGCAAGCGGATACATACGAGGTTCGTCGATGTAGTCAGCAATCTTTTCCTTCTTGATGCGGACGTTGTTGCGCTGACGTTCCTGGAGGAACGGAATGCCGCCGTTAACCGGTCGAGCTTTTTCCAGAGCAACCATAACCTGGTCGTCGCTGGGCGGGTCGAGAGCGTCGGACGGCGCGCCGGGAACCAGCGGAGGCAGAATTTGAACGTCCTTGTATCTTTCTTTATACCAGGCATCGTCTTCCAGAGCCTTCTGGAAATAAGGGCTTACCGGAACCGGAATCGAGAAAATTCCCAAGCTCGGACCAACGGTGCATAAAGTGCATCCGGCGTTGAAAACAATTACGCCAAGGAGCATGACGCCAATCGAAAGTAAAAATTTACGTTGCATGGAATAACCCTTTTCTTATATACAAATTTGTTTCCAAATCGTCTTCGGAATCTACTACTGTAATTATCGAACGGGACAACAAAAAACTTGTGGAAATATTTGGAATAATCCGCAAAAAACATGAAAAACCGGAAAAAATCTGAGCAAAGGCTTTCAACGGCGTCTTATTCCTTTATATTAATGTCTGCCGTTTTCTTGCCGCCTTTGATTATTTCAGATTTTTAACGACATATTTAAAATCGGAAGAAAGCCCTGTCAATCTTAACGATCTGTCCTCAAGCGAAAGAAGAATCTAAAAAAACTCGCTTTTTAAAGAAACGTTTGTACCGGATAAATCGGTTATTCTGGCTATTTTTAACAACTAAAACTGTTGTATAGGTGGGGTTATAACGATTATAACGGCGCCATTTGCGGAAAATCCTGAAAAATCGTTAAATAACTCATTGATAAATTGAACATCTCTGTATATAATGAGTATGTAGAAGATATAGGAGTCGCTAAAAGAATTATACCACTTTCTTTGAAGTTGACGAACCTATAACCCAAATTTTTCGAGAAATATTTCGATTGACAAACGGCACAACTGTTTCAAACGGCTATTTGGAATAGCCGGAACTTTCGGAATAAGCAGATTGTTCGTAATCATTGGCAAAACTGCGTTTGTCGATACAGCCGCGTTGACCGGCGCTGCTGGCATCGCCCGAACAATTGCAATAATCGGACAAACTCGCAATTCCAAAACAACCGTTCGCACTCGAAACCCTTTCCTCGAAATCAAAACCCTACTTTTTGGAAGACTCATAACGTCATTTGACTCCAACTCAATCATGACCAGAGTCCGACAAAGCAAATTTCCAACGCATCCTGGAGGTACAACAATGAACAAGTTTGGATTTTTGAAGTTGAGAACTGCGCCCGTTTGGGCGACTATTCTTGCCAGCAGCGCCATCTTTGCCGGCGGCGCCGCTTATCAATGGGGAGGCTCATGCGCTACATGCTCTGACCCTCAACCCGTCTGCTGCACGCCGCAATGCGCGCCCAAGCAGGTGACCGCTTATAAAACCGTGTACGAAACCGTATACGACAACAAGCAGGTTACGGAATACGTCCCAACCTGGACGACCGAAATGCGTACGAGAACCTGCTCTGTCAGCAAACCGATTACTGAGACCGCCATGCGGGAAGAGCAGTATACGGTTCGGGTTCCCTACACCGAAACTTCTTACAGAGTGGAAAAGATTCAGCAAGTCCGTTACATTGAAGAATGCTCTGAACGTGAAGAAGTTGAGACTGTTTGCCGTCCTGTAACAAAAACAGGTCAAAGAGAACGCGTCTATACTGTTAAGAAGCCCCATACAAAAACCGTCATGGTCAATCAGGTTCGAATGGTTCCCGTTGAAGAAACTTCCATGGTTACCACCTGCGAAGACCGCGGCTGCTTCGTTGAAAAGGTTGAACTCAAAGAACGTCAGCCGCTCTTCCCCGTAAGACTGGAATGGCAGGCCGGAAAAGAGATTACCGATTGCGCCACTGGAGAAACCGCTCGCAAGCCGGGAGGGCTGTACTGGGTTCCTCGCGACGCCAACAAGAAGGGAACTTACGAAGTCAAAAAGGTTTGGGTTCCCAACAAGGTTACAATCCAGAAGCCTGTAACAAGAACTGTCATGAAGCAGGTCTGCGAGCAGGTCCCGCAAACGGAAACCGTCATGGTTGAAGAAACCGTTCGTGAGATGGTTCCGTACACCTACACAGAAATGGTTCAGGAACGGGTTGTCCGCAAGGTTCCTCAAAAGGTTCTCAAGCCGGTTTGCGAAACCATTGAAAAGCGCATTCCTGTTTGCGAAACCAAATATCGCGAAGAAGTCCGCACCCGACAGGTCCCGTACACGGTTTGCAAAACCATTCAGGAAGAAAAGACTGAGCAGTACCCGGTTCGCGTCTGCAAGCTCACGCCTGTTACAAAGACAGTTTGCGTTCCTCGCGTTGTAACCAGAACGGTTCCGTACACCTACTGCGAAAACGCTCCGGTAATCTCCGGTTGCCCAGTAACCCCCAGCTGCCCGATAACCTCTGGCTGCCCTGTTGTAACTTCCGGCTGCACTGTCGGCGCTCCGGTTCCGGCTCCGGCGACTCTCAATCCCTCGCCCGCGCCGTACACGCCCAATCCGATCCCTATCGCTCCTGAAACAACCAGCTCGATTCCCCCAGCTCAGTATCAGGCGCCAGCTGCGACAGCCGAAGCTGTTGCAAGTTCGACCAGCGACGCTGTCAAGTCCGACAAGTCCATTTTGGTAAACGACAACGTTCAGCCGGCGACGTATTCTCAACCGACCGCTGAATCTGTTTACCCAACGACAACAACTGACGAAGCGGCAAACAACACCGCTAACGCTCAGTTTGAACAGGTTTATTCAGCTAACAGCGCTCAGGAAGCTCAAAATGCTAAAGCCGAAAAAACGCTTCCTGGACAGCCGGCTGCCGCTGAAGCGACAACCCCTGCCCCGGCGGAGCTGCCTCGTGAACTGAGCGCGCCTGCCGAAGCGCCGACAACTTCCATTCCGGAAGCTAAAGCTGACTCTGGAACGATTAAAGTTGACGCCTGCGTCAATGCCGACATTCCTGTGGAATTAGATCCCAACGCTGCGCCGTCTATTCCGATTTGCGACGATTTAGATCCCAACGCTGCGCCGTCAATCCCGGTAGATTCTCAGCCGATTCCCGGACCTGAACCGGAATATTGATTTGCTGCGTTCTAGTTGAGAGATTTTGATGTAACACATTTTCTCGACTAGCAGAAACCTGAATTGTCATGGAAAGCTCTGCTCCCAATCAACCTGGAGAACTGGAAAACAAACGAGTCGCCTTTGTCGGTCGTTTGTCAGGGATGTCGCGTAAAGACGTTTCCGATCTGGTTCGAAAGTACGGAGCGAAAGTGTCGCGAAAGCTGGACGCTAAACTCAATCTGATTGTGCTGGCAGACGACATTTCCATGCTGTTGGAGACAGACAACTGGCTTACGCCCGACATGGCTGACGCGCTCAGCCGAGGCGAGCTGGAAGTCATTTCCGAAACCGAACTGTGGCAGCGTTTATACGAATTCGACGCCGCCCGAAATAACGCTTCGCAATCCGTTCAAGCTGACGCCTCGACCAACGCGCCAGTACCGTTAACGAGATTGTATACGCCGTCCATGCTGGCGTCCATGTTAGACGTCCCCGTTGCAACGATTCGTCAGTGGAGCCGCATGGGACTCATTCACCCGGTCAGGCAGGTTAAGAAACTCCCTTACTACGACCTTCGGGAAGTAGATGGTGCGCGTTCATTGGCCCATTTGTTGGAAAAGGGAGTTTCCCCTGCCCTTATTAAAGAAAAAATCGAACAGCTCGGAAAATACATTCCCTCCGCCGTTCATTCTTTAGACCAACTATCCATTCTTCTATCCGGGAAAAAAGCTCTGTTTAGAATTGGCTCTGACCTTGTCGACACTCGCGGTCAATTCCATTTTGATTTAGACGACGCTCCTGATTATGAACTTCGCGTTCAAAGCGGATCATCAAACGAGCAGGATTCGACGGACGATCCAAAAACCGCTCCAGTCGGTTTTCCGTGGGAACTGGTAGATCAACCGGATACGCAGACCTCTTCCGAACCGGAACCTACGGACTTCATGTCTATTTTGGATATGGCTCTGATGGACGATTCAGCGCCGCTGCCGGTTTCCGAGCAGACGATTCGAGAAGACATTGCTGCGTTACAGCAGGCGGGAGACTGGGACAACGCTCTTGCTGCCGCGCGTCTGCTTCTGCTGGCGTATCGATCGGATTCGTTACAGCAACTATCGGAAGACAACGTCGTCCTGGCGGACATTCTGTTTCAATTAGGACGTTTCGACGCTGCAGAAGAGCGTTTGCTCATCGCGCTGGAATACGATTCCGACAACCTCGAAGCCCGGCTCAATCTGGGCTGTTTACTCAAACAGCAGGGAAATAATTCCGCCGCGTTATCCGCCTTCAAAGGGTGCCTTGAACAGTTCCCGGACTACGCCGATGCGCATTATCATATCGCTCTGCTTTTAGACGAGCTGGAACGCTCAGACGAAGCGTTGGTTCACTGGCAGAGATTCTGGGACTTGACGCCCAGCGGACCGTGGAAAACCGTCGCCGCCGAACGTCTCGGGCTGGAAATAGAAGAATAGGTTGTGAGTTTCGAGAATTTCTATTCCCTCTTGCCTACTGCCTACTGCCTATTGCCTCGATTTCTTCAATCGTCGCGTCTTCGATGAGAAATTTCTTTTCGCTGTTCGTCTGACCGGAAACGAGAGAAATTCTCGACTTTCGGACGTCGAGCGCTTTGGCGAGGATTTCGATAATCGCGTCGTTCGCCTTGCCCTTTTCCGGGGCTTGCGTACACTTGACCAGCAGCCGCCCGTTGCGTTCGCCGGCGACTTCGTTCTTCCGCGCTCCCGGCTGCGCCTTTACCAGCAGAATTACGCCCTGAGGCGTTTGAGTGAGTTCTAACATGTCTCTTATTGTGATTGAATCTTATAATTGCGTTCTCAATTAGTTTCCCATATCAAGCGATCTTCTAAAAATTCAATTTGGGAATCAGGTCATTACTATTGTTGTTTTTATTGTTGTAACGGTCAGGTGAATATTTTTCCAGGGGCGGGAGATCATAATCGCTTTTTCGACCATCGTCAGATTTCATTTCGTCGAACTTTCCCTTGAAATCCAAGTCTTTACCCAGAAT
>JAZRTH010000912.1:0-1399 GCA_045651945.1 Thermoguttaceae bacterium | reverse complement strand
TGAACGCGTCCGGATTATAGACGTCGTAGCAGGTTGGGCAGACGATTCTGTCGCCGGGGTACAGGCTGCGGGACGTCATGATTTTCATGGTCTTGTCGTTGACGTGTCCTTTGTGCCAGACGTTGTTGATGTACACTTTCGCCTGAACCGTCTGAACGAACCCGGCGCGCATGGCGTTGGTCGACGCGTGATGGTTGGCTTTGCAGACGTGGACTTTCCCGACCGTTCTCCCGACGAGAACTTCAATGCCGACGTCGCGCCCTTTTTCGTCCAGAACAGCGCCGCTGATATCGCCGCCGGTATAGAACCGGAACTTCCCGTAGGACAGCCGGAACCCGAGGCTGAGCGGGTTCTCGTTTGTCCCGGACTTCGAGTTTTCCGGGTTCTTTATAAACAGGTTGTCCGTCGGCAGCGCGACGTCCGGGTTGAACTCGTCTTCCGGCTTCGGAGCTTCCAGACAGATCGCGCCGTTGCCGCAGACGTTGAGAATCTGGAACTGTCCTTTGTACTTCTCCGGCGATTTTTTCAGAACAATCTGGTTTCCCCGCCCGACGATAAACGGGGTTCGTTTCAGCCCGTTCGCCTTTTCCTGATACTGGACGAACTTGAGCCAGTTCTGCGTTTCCCGCATTTTCATAGCTGTAACAGGAGCGTTGTAGTCCGGATAGGCGCGGTCAAAGACCTCGTCAAAATGAATATATTCCGCAACCTGCGCGAAGCCGGAAAGGAAATAGTCGTCTCCGCGGCCGGACGTCTTCCCGGCGCTAAACGTGTCAACGCCGCAATGGTCAGAGTGGAAATGAGAACACATCATATAGTCGACGTGGTCGCCCGCCGGGTTGACCCGTTTAATATACCGGGCGATCCATTCTCCCGCGTAACGCGCCCCGTTGGGCAGAAACGGGGTTCTTTTTGCCGTCTGAACGTGGAACTCGCCAGCGTCGAGAAGCATGGACGTTCCGTCCGGGAATATCTGAAAGCTCGATTCCGCCCGCCCTGTGTAGATGTAATGCAAATCGAGGTCGCCCTCTTTCCAACCTGCGTACGGCTTGCCGATTTCCGGACTGTCTGCCGGCGCTGGCGCGGGAACGGCGTCCGCAGCGTAACAGGCGCCGCCCGAACCTAACAGAGTAACAACAAACGGCGAGACAGCGCACTGTCCCAAAAACGAACGACGCGTCAGATTTTTTCTTTTCATGGCAGGATAGCAGGGTAGGGGGTTAAACTAAACTCAATCTAATGTGGATTTTACCACGACGGGAAGTTGATGTCAAGTGATTCTATCGAAGTGCGGGAGTGTCGCCTTGCCCTGGGCTAATCCAAGTCTTTCGGCGGGACAAAGGGCGCTGCGGCGTCAATTGTTCGCGGGAAGTAAACCGACATCGGGCTAAGTCGGTGG
>JAZRTH010000911.1:0-1410 GCA_045651945.1 Thermoguttaceae bacterium | reverse complement strand
GCTTTTGCCGCTTCCTTGACTTCGTCAACCGCCGCGGCGCGCGCCAGTTTGCCTGCCATGTGCTTGACTTCCGCCAGCTTGTCGTAGAAGCTCGCCTTAATCTTTTCGTAAACTTCCGTACAGTCCGGAACGGGCGTGTATTCCGCCTTGACCGGCTTGACGAGGTCAATCATCTCTCTTTGCAGAGCGTTGATTTCCTTGATGTACTTGTGAGCCGTCAGGACGCATTCGAGCATTTCCGCTTCCGGCATTTCGCGAGCGAAACCTTCGATCATGACAATCGACTCGTCCGACCCGGAAATAACCAGGTCGAGGTCGCTTTCTTCCAGTTCTTCCTGAGACGGGAAGGGAACCAGTTCTCCGTTGATGCGAGCCAAACGAACTGCGCTGATCGGTCCGATAAACGGCGCCGGCGACAGGCACAGAGCCATTGAGGAACCGTTCATCGCCAAAACATCGGTGTCGTGCTGACGGTCAGACGACAACGCGAACGACTGAATCTGGATTTCGTTGCAGTATCCGTCCGGGAACAGGGGACGAATCGGGCGGTCCATGAGTCGAGCGGTCAGGGTTTCTTTCAAACTCGGTTTGCCTTCTCGCTTGATAAATCCGCCGGGGAACTTGCCCGCCGCAGCGGAACGTTCGCGATAATCGCACGTCAGGGGGAAGAAATCCTGCCCTTCTTTGGCGTCTGCAATCGTAACGGTTGCGATAACGCTCGAATCGCCATATCCACACAAGCACGCGCCAGCCGCCTGCTTTGCCAACTCTCCGGTTTCAAACCAGAGAATCTCTTTTCCGATTTGTTTTTCTACTCTTTGTTTCATTTACTAGCCTTTAAAACTTTCTTAAATCTAACTACTAAAAATCTTTTCCTAAAAAACTTCTAAATATACGAAAAACCGAGTGTACGTTTAGCGGTCTGATAATTACTCCCAGAAAATCCGTCAAGAGAAAATCAATCCTGATCAACAGAAATTTTACGCCTTCAAGACAAATGTATTAAACCTCCAACAACCTGCCGACATAAAAAACTGACTCTCTTCCCTCCCTCTTGTTTCCGCAAGGCGAATGGCTCGCGCCGCTCGCCCCGATACGCAAAAAAGTCTACCGGATAAAATCCGATAGACTTTTACGCTTGTTTTACTTACGAATGCCTAACGCCTGAATGATGTCGATGTAGCGTTGGGGTTCCGTCTTCTTCAGGTAGTCCAACAGACGGCGGCGGCGACTAACCATAGCCAGCAAACCGCGGCGGGTGGAGTAATCCTTTTTGTGGGAGCGCATGTGTTCGGTCAGCGTGTTGATTCGTTCGCTGAGGATGGCGATCTGAACTTCGCAGGATCCGCTGTCGTTGTCTGATCGCTTGAACTTGTTGATGATTTCCTGCTTTTTAGCTTTTTCGATCAT
>JAZRTH010000910.1:0-1129 GCA_045651945.1 Thermoguttaceae bacterium | reverse complement strand
CTGTCGCGGTAATCGACCGTGTTGCGCTTCTTCTCCAGCAATTGAATTGTTAAATCCGACAACGCAGCGGTCAGATATCGGAAAAAGCGATCGTTGTCAGACGTTTTTGTAATGCCGGCTCGGCGCATAAAGTTTTTGCCAACGTAAAAATTAAAATTCACTCCGGGAATTTCAGCAAAAAAGTTGGAAAAAACCGCGGGTTTAAGGATTTTTACGTCTTCGTCTCGTCCTCTTTCAAAGTTTTCCGGAACAAAAAAGTCCTCTGCATCGCATCCGTCTCCCATGACTTCGTATCCATCGGAAAGAGTCATGGCGCATATAATTGTAACAACGTACGCCACACAATAAAAGTCGTATTCAGAAGATAACGGTCCAAGAAAGAGATCGTACCCTTCGTCAATTTTATGAATTTGAATTGGTCTGAAAGAACGACCCTCATACAAAAATGAAACAATCGGAAATTCGTCCTTGAGTACAATAATCGGATACTTGTCTGCAATATTTTGCAACAGTTCTTTTGGGTCAATTTCGTCGGTTGTTGGAATTCTAATTGTGAAGTTCATATATCAACGCTTTGTAAAAGGAAGTGAACAACGTCATTTTTTCAGATGGAACGTTTCTTGTATTATACCATATTATCGAAAAATTTTTATGTTGGCAAACAAAAAGACGCTGTTTTTATAACAGCGTCTAAATGAAAAATCATTTTGAGGGCAGTTTGCCAGGTTATTTTTCGAAGAATCTCTTGAGCAATCCGGCGAAACCGGCTCCATGACGAGCTTCGTCCTTTGCCATTTCGTGAACTGTGTCGTGAATGGCGTCGAATCCGAGCTGCTTGGCGCGCTTTGCCAATTCGAACTTGCCAGCGCAGGCGCCAGCTTCCGCTTCAGCGCGCATCTGAAGGTTCGTCTTCGTGCAGGGAACGAGAACTTCGCCCAGCAGTTCCGCAAACTTGGCTGCGTGTTCCGCTTCTTCAAAAGCGTAGCGCTTGAAAGCTTCGGCGATTTCCGGATAGCCTTCGCGTTCCGCCTGACGGCTCATCGCCAGGTACATGCCGACTTCGGTGCATTCGCCGTTGAAATTGGCGCGAAGTCCGTCCATGATTTCCTGATCGTCAACTTTGCCGTCG
>JAZRTH010000909.1:0-3375 GCA_045651945.1 Thermoguttaceae bacterium | reverse complement strand
AGGGACGATTGCAGATTCAATCGTCCCGTTTCATTCGACATGGATACGTCAGATAGCTCAACTGAAATACAAACTGATTTTATACCTTATTTCTACCCCAGCGGCAAATTGCCAATGACGGGTAGAAATCGGGTAATTAATACGTTATTTAACGAAACGCCAGATCGCTTGCCTCGTTCTTTTACTGTAGCTCCGTCCGTTCAGAAAGAGCAATGGGAAATTCTGGAACGTTTACATCAGCGTTATCCGTCTGATATTTTAGTTATTGACGGCCGTAATCCCAAAGACGGTTATTGCAATGAGGTTCCGGATCCGATTGATTTGTCAGAAAGCAAATTCGCTCAAACGCTGGAACTGTTTTGCGATATAACGTCTCAGTTTACCTTGGGGATTGTTCCGCAGTCGCCGTGGCTGATGCTGCAAAGTTTGTTGGAAGACGACTCAACAGAAGATTACGACGATTTACTGGTCCGTTTTGAGAAAACTCTTCAGCCGTGGATAGACAGCCCGTTAGACGGTTTGTGTCTCTACGACCCGTTATCCAGTTATGAAACCGGCTGGGATAAAGAAGCGGTCCGCAATTTTACGGATTTAACGCCGTTTTATAAGCGTTTTATCCGCAAGGCAAAGAAAGCGGACAAATTTGTTTTTATGGATTTTGGCGGTAAAGTTCGGGAAGCGATTCCTATGCTTCTCAAGTTGGAAGTGGACGCTATTTCCTGCGTTCTGGATACGGAATTGGCAATAGAATTGTCGGACTTCACCGCTTCGTTTAAGCCGCGTTCAGAAGATCCAAACGGACGTCGGCTGACGTTTTGGGCGTCCTTGCCCAATTCTTTGGAGAACCAGGCGAACTGGTTTGCTGACAAAAAAGCCGTTCAGGATATTCTGACTGAACTGAATCAGTTAAATAAAGGCGTCATTGCGAGAGGCGTATGGAGAGAAAACCAATCGTGGAAAGCGGCGACCTTGGCGCTGCAAGCGTGGGAGCAAGGCATTCCCGTTCCTAAACCTACGCCAACAGAACAGCGTTCAAATTCTGTGACAGAACAAACTGCTGCAGATTCTGCCAAAGCGCAAAAGAGCGGCGGTCCCAGCCCCGTTCAAACGTCTGATAATCAGCCGCAGACAGAATCAAAATCTTCTGTACAGACGCAAATGGAATCTCAAACCAATCCGGAAGACGTTCAATGAGTACAATACGTATTGCAACTCGGCATAGCGCTTTGGCAAAATGGCAGGCTGACTGGGTTGCGGCTCAGTTGGTTCGTCTGGGTTTTGAAGTTGAAATGGTTTATGTTACAACTCATGGAGACGTAAACCAGACCGGTCCGATAGAATCCATTGGAACTCAAGGCGTTTTCACCAAGGAAGTTCAAAGAGCGCTTTTGGATAATCGCGCCGACGTTGCAGTTCACAGCATGAAAGATCTTCCGACCATGCAGGCTCCGGGTCTTGTTTTGGCGGCGGTTCCGCCTCGCGCTCCGACGTCGGACTGTCTTGTCAGCCCCTATTATAATAGTCTGGACGAGATTCCAGACAACGCAGTTATTGGCACGGGGTCCCTTCGCCGAAAAGCGCAATTGTTGGCGATCAATCCCAAATGGAACGTTCAGCCCATCCGCGGCAATCTTCAAACGAGATTAAACAAAATTCGTCCGGAAAGCGGCGCGACGCCTTCCGCTCCGTTTGACGCTATTATTTTAGCGGAAGCGGGTCTTCGCAGAATGGGATTCGACGACCAGATTGCTCAGGTAATTCCGTTAACCCAGCTCATGCCGGCCGCAGGGCAGGGCGCGCTGGCGCTGGAATGCCGCGCTGGCGACGAATCGACTCTTGCGGCTGTTGGTCAGCTTAATTCTCAGGAAGTTTACGCAGCAACTCTTGCAGAAAGAACGCTTTTGGCGGTCCTGGAAGCAGGCTGTTTGGCTCCGGTGGGCTGTATGACGCTCGTTTTTTTTGACGACAATTCTCAATGCGGTCAAATTGAACTTACTGGTCGCGTTATCGCGGCAGACGGTTCAAAAATTCTGGAGTATTCAGACTGCGCTGATATGGAAATCGCAGAAGAACTCGGTCGCCACGTAGCTCAGCGGCTGCTGAATTTGGGCGCAGATAAGTTGATTGCGGAGTCGAGAAATTCGTAATCGAAAACGTTCATGACACTCGAAAACGATCCTGACGTTCAAACCAATTCTGCGATTATTCAGAGAGTAACCTGGATTGGTTTCTTTTCAAACATACTTTTGTCTGTAACCAAGTTTTTAGCAGGCATGTTTGGACATTCGCAGGTTCTTATTGCAGACGCGGTTCACAGCATGTCTGATTTGGCAACGGACGTTGCCGTTCTTGTTGGAAGCCGTTATTGGGATCAACCGGCGGATAACGAGCATCCGTACGGACACGCCAAGCTGGAAACGCTCATAACGCTATTGATAGGTTCTGCTCTGGGGGTTGTCGGATTCGAGTTAATATCCAATGCGATTATGACTCTTTACGACATGATCTTTGGAAGTCATGAAATAACGGAGCTGCCTAACGTTTGGGCGTTGTCGGCAGCGATTTTTTCCATTCTTCTCAAAGAATGGCTTTTTCATATTACCGCCGCAGCTGGAAAGAAAGCTCATTCAACCGCAACGGTTGCCAATGCGTGGCATCATCGTTCAGACGCATTAAGTTCCATTCCCGCCGCTCTTGCCGTTGGAGCGACTTTGGTTTTGGGCGAGAAATTTGCTTTTCTCGATCCGATTGGAACAATCGTCGTTGGTTTGATGATTTTCTATACCGCATTTTTGATTATTCGCCCCACGTTTAACAGTTTGATAGACGCGTCTGGCGGAGTCGATTTGACAAACAGAATAAATGACGCAGTTCTTTCCATTGAGGGCGTTCAGGGCGTTCATAAAACCCGAACGCGACCCTTGGGAGCGTCTCTTTACGGCGTGGACTTGCACGTTCAGGTCGATCCGAACATGAACGTTCGCGATGCACATCGTCTTTCGCACCAGATTCAAAGTGAATTGAGACGAAAATTTACCCAAATTGTCGAAACGTCTGTTCACATTGAACCGGAAGAGGAGATAAAAGTATAAAATTGCCCTTGCATAAATCGCTAAAATATTATAGAATAACACATCGATTTTGTTATGACGATAGGGAAACGTTCTCTATTTATTAGGAGTATTCAACAAAATCAATTTTACAATCATTCGGCGAAAGGAATCGTCCGTGAGCATTCACCCAACAGCAATTGTAGATCCTTCTGCAAAGATTGCAGACGACGTAAATATTGGACCATTTTGTATAATCGAATCCGATACCGTAATCGAATCAGGATGCAACATCGCCGCTCATGTTTGCATTAAAAGCGGCGTT
>JAZRTH010000908.1:0-22680 GCA_045651945.1 Thermoguttaceae bacterium | reverse complement strand
GACCAGTCCGCCGGCGTGATAAGCGCATGCGTTCTCCTTGGACCGAAAAGCGGCTGCGGAGCGCGAATCAATCCCGCCAGCCGGGCGAACTCAGTATGAAACGTCGGATAATTCATTCCAACGTCGCCGTGTTCTCCCAAGCCAATTCCCCGGGTCGAAAACAGCGCCAACGCCGTTTTATCCCATAAACCGGTCTGCTTCAGGTCAGTTGTCAACAGGGAAAGACAGTCGTCCAAAACGTTTACTTGCCCAGCGTACGTCTGCGCCAATTGCAGTTTGACGTCGTCGGGAATGGACGTCAAATCGTCTGAATCGTTCTTCGCCGCGGACTGCAGTATCGGAATTGTAACAGTCGGTTCTGCAGCGTTCCCAGCATTCTGTTCCGGGCTGACCGGCAGAACGTCTGGAACGATCGCGCTGTTCAGCGGCGGTAAATCTCCTTCGGCTGCGTATTGACTGCGGTACGAATCGGGCGCGTCCCAAAGACGCCCCATCGACCCGATATGCGCCCAGCAGAAAAACGGCTTGTCCGACTTCGACAGTTCTTGAATCAAATCCGCCAGCGACGCAAACGTTTCAAAAAGCCGCGTCTGTTCCAGTTCCAGCGCCAACTCCGGGCTTATTTCCTCGCCCAGAGCCGATTCGATTATCTGGAATCCGTTTGACGCGCGATGTTCCAATACGTCCTCCGTATCGGAAAACAGCGCGGTTCTGAATCCCATCTGTTCAATGCGCTGAGCAAACGTCTGGTCTTTCCCACCCCAGATTATATCATAGATTGCAGAGAGTTTCAAGCGGTCGGTAAAGAATCGGTCAAAAACAACGCCTTGAGCCGCCAAAGAGTTCAGTTCTGGCGTTTCGATCCACGTACAGCCGCCAAATCCGGTAAAACCAGCGTGAAATCCGTCAAGAGCCAGGACGATAGTATTCATAGGAAATAGTGAATGGCGAGCCGGGGTGCGTTAGCCCCCGGAAAAACCGCGCAGCGGTCAAAAACAATAGCTGTAGGGTTTAACCCACGAATGACTCATTTAGCCGGAATAATCAAAACGATTCCAATTGGAACAACGTCTTTATTGGACAACTCACTTCTATTGAGTTCGTAAATCTCTTTCCATCGATTGATGTTATGAAGGTATTTTTCTGCCAATCCGTCCAGACAATCTCCGTTGACAGTGGTATGCCTTATATATCCAAGCTTGAGAAGTTCTTCTTCAGAGATTCCACGAAAACCGGCGGGCAAAGAAGGTTTCTCGTCGTTTTCTGACACTGTTGCAGACCCCGGGTACGTTTTGTCCATCGGACGATCCGGTTTCGTGAGCGGTTTGCTGACAATATAACGCTGTTTCTGAGAATCCGAGTCGTCCTTTGGATATGGAATACGATACGAGCCAAACGGGTCTGACGAATTGAGCGTAAAGTCGCGTGGGAACGATTCCAGACTGCCATTGACTGAACCCGACGTTCCATCAATGCTCCGGGTTGTGGAAATAACTTCATTTTGCGGCAAAGCCTTGATAACCACAGACGCCGTCAAACCAATTCCCAACACAAACAACGCAATAAGAAATCGGGTGTAGATGGAAATCGGACAACGATTATTTTCAACTATCGATAAATATGGACGAATATAAAAAAACGACATAGCTTTGAATCCCTTTAGTTTTGTCGGTTTATGGTATAATTATTGGGGGCGGAATAATCGGTTTGAACAATATATTCTAATCCCATTGACAAGATAACTATAGGTCAGCTTTTTTTAACGATTGGAAAAACTTTGCGTTATTTTTAAAAGAATCCGGGATATTTCTGTTAAAATATTACGGTTATGAGGGAGAGAGAAACTTCTGTCAGATTTCGGTTTGGATTTGTAACTTTAAATTCAAAAAAAGAGGAGCGAATCAACGAATTCGCTCCTCTGTTATAACGATTTATTGAAAACGTCTGAGTTTAGTTGGCGTTTGCTTCAGCGGGGGCAGCGGGTTCTTCGACAGCCGGAACTTCGGGAGCGGCTTCTTCAGCAGGAACCAACATCTCAACGGGAGTTTGTTCATCTGGAACGGCTTCCGTTGCAGCCGGCTCTTCCGCCGCCGGAACAGTCTGTTCAGGAGCCGTATCGGTTGCCGTCGCCGCAGGTTTGTTGAGCTTAGCTTTAATCGGCTTGACAACGCTGCCGTTAATCTTGATAACAGTAGCAACTACGGTAAATCCCAAGGCGATAATCAGGATAGCGTTAAACAGCCAGCGCTTCCAGCCCTTGCCAACGGCGTCGCCGATGTAGCTGCGTTTGTTGTTCATGATAACAAACAGCAGGTAAGCAATCGGGAGCATGGTCAGGCAGACGGCAGACGCCATAATCGGCAGCCAGAACGGCAGGTTGACCAACACGCCCAACATGCCGATTGCCGGAACCAGCGCGAAGAGTCGGAATCGCCATTTGGTGTATTCCAAGCCAAACATTTCACAAATCGTGAACCCGCAGACAACCATGTGAGTCGAAACGGCGCCGCAGGTCATGCCGAACAGACCGAGGTCAAAAATAACGCGACCGGTCGGACCGAGAATGTCAACCAGGGCTTTCGACGCGGTCAACGGCTGCATGGTTGAAACTTTGTCCGGTTCAACAGTAACGCCGCCAACGGTCATAGCTAAAATAATCAAAGACGTTACCAGCGTAAAGGGAATGAACATCGTCATGCCCAAGTCCCATTTAGCCAGCGTCTTGTGAGCCGGTCCCCAGCCTTTGGCAAGCTGAGAGTACGGATACAGGAACGTCATGTTGATTCCAACCGCCGCGCCGAGCATGCCCAAGACCATCGTCAAACTGTTGGGATCAAAAGAGCCGTCTGGACACAAAACGTCTTTGGCGTAATATCCTGTAAAGCCGCGGAAGACTTCCAGCCAATTGAGTTTGGCAAAGTTACAGCAAACGACAATGCCAAAGGAAATAATTACCAATGCGATTGTACACTGCAGGAACCGTTCGTACAGTTTAACGCCTTTGGCGGAAGAACCGTAACTCCACACCGTAAAGATGTTAATGCACAACACGGTAATACCGGTAATCAAACCGACAACGTACCAAGGAGTCGTTTTAACTCCGTCTACGACAAGCTGAGTGTTAGACGAGAACTCGTAGAGGTCTCGAATCGCGCCAGAGCAAAGAGCGTACTGGGGGAAATGCCAGATAATCGACGCCATGATCGTACCCAAAGCCCACAGAAAGACGAGGATTTTACTCGTTTCTCTTCCAAACGCTTTATAGGGTCGTTCCTGCTTTGTTAAAACGACGTTAGAAAGCGCCGCCAACATGCAGACGCCAAAGAACATCGCCAACGGCTGAACCCAAAGCAGTTTGTAACCAAACGCGGCGCCGGCGGCTACGCTGGCGGGGGCGGGACCCGCGCCCAACGTCATTGCGGATTGAAGCAAACCTGGTCCGCAGCGTTTAATATATCCCATCGTTTTAGGAATCAACGGTTTGCTTTGTAACTCTTCCAGTTGTTGAATGTCTTGCTGTAATTTTTCCGGATCCCATTTAGGGGTCATCGGAAGCCCTTGATCTCCAGCCATGATAAAAAATCTCCTTTAAGGATTAGGGGAAACAGATAAGGTGCTGTGAAAAACATGCCCTCAATGCGTAGTCTTTCTTTCGCTTTCCAATATATTATAATTTAAAATAACAAAAAGTATTACTCTTTTCAATAGGAGAAAAAAGAATTTTTTGTTTTTAAAACAACAAAACCGCTTGATTCCTTCAAACGGTTTAAAATGCCGAAGAGAGAACTCGAATCTCCACGGGATGTTACTCCCACTAGGACCTGAACCTAGCGCGTCTGCCAATTCCGCCACTTCGGCATAAGAAACAAGAGCTATTGCTCTCATCTCAAATTGTTATGCATATAATACACCAATTTTATTTTTCTGCAAGAGGGGGGGCAGAAAAAATGTTTTGGTTTCTGGGCAGCGGAGGTTGTCCGCGACTACGGCGGGTAATACCCGCCTCCCGTAAGCATATCCGCCCCCCGTAAGCAGATTGGAATTACTTGTTTTCGTCGTTGTTTTGAGTCATCTTGAACAGCTGAGCCAAATCGCCAAAGGAACGCATCGGTTCTTTGCCGGTTTTTTGCTTGTCTGTCAGATCCTTCTTCGGTTCGACCGGAGTTTTGGAAACAAATTCCCGCTGCTGAGACGTTCTATCTCGCCGCTGTCCTCTGTCCTGACGATCTCCGTCTCGGCGTTCCGGACGCCCTTCGCCGTCGCGTTTGCGATTTTTGAACTCTCGCTTTTCGCCAGCGGTTTCAGAATTAAGCGGATGGAATTCGCGGCGTTCCGAACGCGGCGCGCCTTCGCGTTTTTCTCCGCGAGGCTTTCTGGGCGAACGCTTTTCCTGCCCACTTTCCTCGGTTTTTTCTGGATTGTCATTTCGACGAGAACCGCGCTGAGCGACTGGAACTCGCGGCTTGGAAGGATCCATTAACGTCAAAGAAACGCGATGGAGTTCATTATCGACGCTTACAACCCACGCATCGACAATGTCGCCTTCGACAACAACTTCGCGCGGATCGTGAATGTACTTGTCAGCCAGCTCGCTAACGTGAACCAACCCGCTGTCTTTCATGCCGATGTCAATAAACGCGCCAAAGTTAACAACGTTCAAAACCGTTCCTTTGATCTTCATGCCCGGCTGAAGATCTTCCAATTGAAGAACCTTCTTTTTGAAAACCGGCGCCGACATTTCATCGCGCGGGTCTTTGCCCGGCTGAGCCAGTTGAGCTAAAATGTCTTTGACGGTCGCTTCGCCCAGCTGAAGCTCCTGAGTTAAAGCGGAAACGTCAGCGCTGTCAACAGCCGCTTTGATCTGCTCAGCTTTAGACGCATCGGTCAAGTCGCTGGCGGCAAAGCCCAGTTTTGCCAAAATCGCTTTGGCGGCTTCGTAACTTTCAGGATGAATCCAGGTCGCGTCGAGCGGTTCGTCCGACTTGACAACTTTCAGGAACCCGGCGGCTTGAGCGTAAATCTGCTCTGTAATTCCAGGAACGTCCAAAAGCTGACGGCGATTTTTAAACGGACCGTTTTTGCGTCTATATTCGACAATTCGACCGGCAAGCAACGGGTTCAAACCGGAAACGAAACGCAATTCCGCGGCATTCGCCAAATTGAGGTTGACGCCCACTTTATTGACGCAGTTTTCAATAACTTTTTCCAGAGTCTGCTTGAGATTCTTCGCTTTGAGGTCGTACTGATACGGACCGATTCCAATATTCGCCGGTTCAATTTTAACCAGCTCAGACAACGGATTGAGCAGACGACGCCCGATAGAAATCGCGCCTCGAATGGAGGGTTCCAGTTCCGGGAATTCTTCGCGGCCCAACGCGCTGTTGGCATAGACGCTGGCGCCGGTTTCATTAACGATTGAATAGGAAACGTCTTTGAACGCTTCTTCAGAGGCAATCAGATTGGCAAAGAACTGTTCCGTTTCCCGACAGACGTTGCCGCTGCCGATGGCAACAACGTTGACCCCGTTTCTTTTTACCATATCAACAACGGTTTTCCTGGCGTTTTCCGTTTTGGACTTCTTCCCAACGACAAAAACCAGAGCGCGGTCGATAAAGTTGCCGAACTGATCCAAAACTGCAATTTTACAGCCGCTTTTGAACCAGGGGTCAACCGCCATAACGCGCATGTTGCTGACGGGTTTCTGAAGAAGGAGATTGGTTAAATTGCGAGAGAAAACGTCTACCGCGCGCGATTCCGCACGTTCCGAAAGTTCCTTGCGAACTTCGCGTTCCAAAGACTCCATGGCGCTGGCTGCCGCGCTATCGACGCATGAAGCAAGGAATTCCGCATACGGATGATTCTCTGGAACGGAAAGCTTAGCCGTCGCTTGTCGAGCCGCTTGTTCGTCGTACGTCAAAGAAACCTTCAAAATTCTGGCGCGCTCGCCGCGATTAAGAGCCAGAATTCTGTACGGAGCAATTCGACGAACGTCTTCAGAAAACTGGAAGTACTCACTGTACGCTTTTTGAAGTTTTTCTTCCTGAATGGCTTTTTTGTCGAGCTTCTTTTTCTGCGCCGCCTCTGCTTCCAGAGCGTTTAAATCGCCTGCCGCCGCAACTTCTCGAGCGTGAAGTTCGGCTTTATGCTGACGCTTGATTGCCTTCTTGCTGACAACGACCTGATCTTTATCTGCCAGCGCGCCTTGCGCCAAAGCAAAAGCGACGTCGATCTCAGCCGCATCTGAAAGTTCAGGACTTTCCGAAGCCGAATTGTCCGCTGTCTGTGCGGTTTCCGTTGACTCGGATTGTTCCGTAACATCCTCCGCGGCGTCTTCCTGATCCGCAGTCGAAGATTCAGCTTCCGGTTCCGCTTCCTGCGCGACTGTTTCTGTCGCTTTAGCAGCATTTTCCGTTTGCGTAGAAACGACCTTGCCGGTCTTTTGGAGAATGTCTCGAAGAGATTGACGCAATTCGATATTCTCGCTGAATTGTTCGGCAATAATCGCCTTGGCGCCGTCAAGAGCGTCCTGAACAGAAGCTACGCCTTTTTCCTCTGAAACATACGCCGCCGCCAGTTGTTCCAAATCTCCGGATTGCGTTGCAGAAAGAATCGAGTCTGCCAACGGTTTGAGTCCTTTTTCGATAGCCGCAGAAGCCATCGGCGATTTTTTGGAACTGTATGGGAGATAAATGTCTTCCAGACGTTTGCTCGTTGCGGCAGAATCAATCTTCTCTTTGAGTTCGTCGGTCAGAACGCCCTGAGATTCAAGAGAACGAAGAATCGTTTTTTTGCGTTCATTGAGTTGCTTGAGTTTTCCCAACCGCTCCTCAATTTTTCGCAGTTGAACGATGTCCAGACCGTCAGTTTGATCCTTGCGGAACTGAGCAATAAACGGAACAGTAAATCCTTCGTCAAGCAGTTGAGCGACAACCTGGAATTGACGCAGAGGAATGCCTAAAGAACGCGCTTCGTGACGCAAATTTAATTCAGCCAAGTCAGCCATGTAATTCTATCCAGCGCCGCAAGGGCGGCGCATCTCCTTAATTGTGATAAAAGGAAAATTATAGCGCGATATTTCCCATTATTATATCGCTTATACTAATAAACTATATTTATAGCAATTTTACGGGATAGAACAAGGGGGGCGTCAAAATAATTAATAGAGAATAGTGCGGTTAAATTTTTCAGACAATTGCACACGGTTGAGTCCGATTCGCGGGCGTGTCGCCCGCCCAAATTTCAATGATATGCGAATGATGATTGAATTTCAATTAACCAATCGGTGAGAATCCGTTTAATCCGTCAAATCCGTGAACGGACTGACCTGCACAAACGCCGGGCCTAACTTACCGAAAATACCCAAATCAATCCAGACGTCTAACCGCATTTTTCTCAGTTTAGCCATTTTCAACCCGAAGGAAAAATTTTTAAGAAAAATACTAGATGTTGTTATCTTTGGGGTTGACAATGCCGAATATTGTGGTATATTACCACCCGATTTGGAACGGAATCCAAAGGAGCGGGAGGTTCGCCAAACGTTCTAAAGGTTAATTTTCTGGTTTTGACCTTCAACAAAAACAGAGTCAAAACTACAACATTTACCATTCACCTAAGCAAGGAGATTTCAATGTCAGTTTGTGGAGAAAAAACAGAGGTCTATTCAAGAGTATGCGGTTATTTTCGTCCGGTTTCCAACTGGAACAAAGGCAAAAAAGAAGAGTTCAAGGAACGCCGTACGTTCGAGGTCAAAAAACCCGCTTGCGCTTGCTCGTCCGCCTCTAAAGAAGACTCCAAAGCTTGCTGCTAAATAAGTTATAGGCATTAGGCAATAGGCAGTAGGCAGTAGTAAGTTTTCATCTTACTATTGCCTATTGCCTTTTTTAATTTCCCAATTTCTTGCCCCCTATTCCCTATTCCCTATTCCCTCCGTGGGTTAAAACCCACGGCTACTAAGATTGAGCCGCTATGCGGTTCTAGCGGAGGCGCTTCGCGCTACAGTCTTTTCACTATTGCCTACTGCCTATTGTCTTTCCTGCCAGAACGCCCGACGAGAACGCCCATTGCAAATTGAATCCGCCGGTGTCGGCGTCGACATCTAAAACTTCCCCGGCAAAGAACAAGCCGGGAACGATTCTGGATTCCATCGTCTGTCGGTTGACTTCCGTTGTAATCACGCCGCCGGCGGTTACCATCGCATCGTTGAAGTCGCCCAGCGAGTCGATTATCCAGCGGGATTCCCTCAGGTATTTGACGAACTCTTTGCGCTGCTGTTTGGTCATGCCTGGTGAATCACCGTAAATTCGACAGGGGAAAAACTGATGTGACGCCATCACCCGTTTCGACGGCGGGTCGCCCAGTTTCGGGCGCGGGTCAAGCTCGATTCCCGCAAGCGTCAGGAACGTTTCCAGCAACCTGTCCGGCAGACCGAGAACGCTCAGCGCGTTTTTAACCGTCTTTTTCCCCGCCTGTTCCAGCGTCTCGATAATCACCTTGTCCAGCTTGACGGCGGTGGACGGGTCAACCCAACAAATTGTCAACTCGTCGCCGGGGGTCATGAACCGGCTGTTGTCAAGAATCCCGGGACCGGAAAACCCGGCATGAGTAATAATGATGTCGCCGGAGAAGTCCGTTACTTTCCGCCCGCCGCGGCGCAGCGTCATGGACAGGCACGGCATCGCAATTCCGGCGCAGGATTTGAGTACAAAGTCGCCCTCAATTTTCACCGGCGTGAGAGCGGGAACGGGCGTAGAGACCGTATGTCCGAGCGATTCCGCCCAGGCGTAGGCGTCGCCCGTTGACCCGGTTGAGGGATATGATTTCCCGCCGGTTGCGATAACGACCCGATTCGCCTGATACGTTTTGTCTGCGGTAACGACGGTAAACGGAAACTCGCTTTCCGGCTGGTATTTGACGTCTCGAACAGCCGCCTGCGTTACAAGCTCTACGCCACAGCGCTGCATTTCCTTTATAAGAGCCTGCTGAACGTCGCGGCTTCGTTCGGTTCGAGGAAAGACTTTGCCGTTTTCCATCGTCGTCATTGGAACATGCCGGGCGTTAAAGAACTGCATTAAATCCCGGTTGGTAAACGACAGCAGAGCCGGTTTGACAAACCGATCCCGCCCGCCGTATCGGGAGAGGAATTCCTCTATATGAATCCCGTTGGTAACGTTGCACCGACCGGAGCCGGAAACGAGCAGTTTCTTGCCGGGAATATCGTTCTTTTCCAGAACGACGACGTCGTTATCGGGATTTTCAGCAGCAGCAATCGCGGCAGCCATTCCAGCCGGACCCGCGCCTATGATGATTATCTTCATGGAGGTGATTATATCTCAATTTAGGGAATGGGGAATAGGGAGTAGGCGGCGAGGCGCCGCTCCCAATCCGCGCTGCCGCGCGCCCCCGATGGCGGGGGAGCCAATCCGCGCTACCGCGCGCCTGCCAAAAACCGCTCCCGTTGGTCGCTTGGTTATTCTAATTTATTGTTTCTCCCCTTATTAAAGTTTTTTGAAAAGGGAAGTTTGAGGGGACGAATCCAAATTTTTTCAAAAAAAGCGCCATTAGGTATGACATACCCTGTCGTACCTGTATTGAACAAGTAAAAATACATGGTATAGTTCGATCAAGGTAATCGAAAAGCTTGTTCACAGCTGCCTGGAAATCAATAGCCCTGCATTTTCCAGAGGTTTATTTATGAGAAGCAACAAAAATCAGAATAATCCACAAACCGGCGTCCTGTCAACGGTGCAGAAAGCAGAAGAAAAATTTGGCAAGGAAGGCGTTAAATGTTTTGAACAGATGTTCCAAACGAACAATTTTGATTTTTCTTTGGTTCCGGACAATTCACCCGGAAATGTTGTCTGTTCACCCGGAAATGTGGTCCATTATACGGCGTTTATCGGCAATCTGAACAGAATGAAACAGCTTCAAGAACTGGGGGCAAACCTTTTCGATAGCGACAGGTACGGGAAAACCGCTATTCACTATTCAGCCGAAAATGGCAATCTGGAAATGGTTCAGTGGCTGGCTGAACAAGGATTGGACGTTAACACGAAGAACGTTGGTGGAGAAACGCCTTTGTTTAGCGCTATTCGATGCGGCAATTTGGAACTGGTCCAATTGCTGACGAGACAAGGAACTGACATTAACGCAAAAAATAATTTGAAAGAAACGCCTTTGTTTGCCGCCGCACGTTCTGGCAATTTGGAAATCGTTCAATGGCTGGTGAAACAAGGAGCTGACATTAACTCTAAAAATAATAGTAAAGAAACGCCTTTGTTCGCTGCCGCATATTCTGGCAATTTGGAAATCGTCCAATGGTTGGTGAAACGAAGAGCTGACATTAACGCAAAAAAGGAATGGAATGAAACGCCTTTGTTCGCTGCCGCATGCTCTGGTAATTTGGAACTAGTCCAATGGCTGGTGGAACAAGGAGCAGACATTAACGTTAAAAATGCCTGGAATGAAACGCCTTTATTCAGAGCCGCACGCGTTGGCAATTTGGAACTGGTTCAATGGTTGGCGGAAAAAGGGCTGGATGTGAACGCAAAAAATGATCGTGAAGAAACGCTCGTGTTCACTGCCGCGTACCATGGCAATTTGGAAACCGTTCAATGGCTAACAGAACAAGGAGTTGACATTAACGCAAAAGACGAACATGGACATACGTCTTTATTCGACGCCGTTCAATCTGACGATAATTTAGAAACCGTTCAATGGTTGATGAAAAAAGGGCTGGACATTAACGCAAGAGACGATTGCGGTCAAACGCCGTTGTTCATAGCCGCATTTTGGGGCAATTCGAGAATCGTTCAATGGCTGGTGGAACATGGCGCTGACGTCAACGCAAAAGACAATGACGGTCAAACGCCTCTGCTTTACGCCAGGTATCACGACAGTTTCGGCGGGTATGACGATACTTTGAAAATGTTTAAATGGCTGGTTAAACATGGCGCAGATATTAACGCAAAAGATAATGCTGGGGAAACGCCTTTGTTTAGCGCAGCATATACCGATAGTTTGGAATTCATTCAATGGTTGGTAAAAAAAGGAAATAACATTAACGCAAAAAATACTCGTGAAGAAACGCCTTTGTTTAATGCCGCGCGCGCTGGCAATTTGGAAATCGTCAAATGGCTTGTGGAACAAGGAGCGGAGGTCAACGTAAAAAACAATGACGGACAGTCGCCTTTGTTTAATGCCGCATGCTTTGGCAATTTGGAAACCGTTCAATGTCTGGTGGAACACGGCGCAGACGTTAACGTTAAAGACCAATATGGACAGACGCCTCTGATTTACGCTTTACGCAGGAATTGTCAAACAATCGCCAAATGGCTTGTGGAACATGGCGCGGACGTTAACGTTAAAGATAATGATGGACAGACGCCATTGCATTTTGCTGAAGACATTGGGTATGGATCTCAGGAAATAGTCGAATGGCTCAAAGAGCATGGCGCGCAATAATTAGCGATTAGCGGCTCCTTCAATTTTGGGCGTCTCAAATTTCTGGGTGCGATAATTGACGAGCCAGTCCCGGTGTGGTCGCCCGTTTGACTGACATGAAATAAACATCAAGGGACAATTTCTCGGATTAACCAAATTTTTTCAAAAAAAGCGCCATTTGGTATGACATACCCTGTCGTACCTGTGTTGAGCAAGTAAAAATTCATGGTATAGTTCAATCAAGGTAATCGAAAAGCTTGTTCACAGCTGCCTGGAAATCAATACTCCAACATTTTTCAGAGGTTTATTATGAGAAACGACAAAAATCAGGAAAATCCCCAAACCAACGACTCTAACGCCCTTACACTGGAGCAGAAAGCAGAAAAACTTTTTGGCGAGGAAGGCGTTAAATGCTTTGAACAGATGTTCCAAACGGGCAATTTTGACTTTTCTCTCGTTCCTGACAAATCGCCCGGAACTGTTGTTCACTACGCTGCGTTTATCGGCGATCTGAACCGAATGAAACAGCTTCAGGCGCTTGGGGCAAACCTTCATGATAAAAACTGGAACGGGAGAACGGCGATTCATTATTCCGCCCAAAACGGCAATCTGGAAATGGTTCAGTGGCTGGCTGAACAAGGATTGGACGTCAACGCAAAGGACGATAGCGGTAATACGCTTATGTTTGAAGCAGCAGACAGCGAGAATTTGGCGCTGGCGCAATGGCTGGCGGAACAAGGTCTGGACGTTAACGCAAAAAATGAGTGGAACGAAACGCCATTGTTCTATGCCGCTTCTGGCGATAATTTGTCTCTGACGCAATGGTTGGTTGAACAAGGCGCAGACATTAACGCAAAAAATGACTGGAACGAAACGCCGTTGTTCGACGCAGCGCGTTCTGGCAATTTAGAAACGCTTCAGTGGCTTGTTGAACAAGGTCTGGACGTTAACGCAAAAGATAAACGTGATTCAACGGTCTTGTTCGCTGCAGTGCGTTCTGACAATTTGGAAACAGTACAATGGCTGGTGAAACAAGGGCTGGACGTTAACGCAAAAAATGAGTGGAACGAAACGCCGTTGTTCAATGTCTCGCACCGTGGAAATATGGAATTGATTCAATGGCTGGTAGAACAAGGAGCGGACCTTAACGTAAAAGACCATAATGGTCAAACGCTGTTGTTCAACGCCACGCATTCTGACAATTTAGAATTGGTTCAATGGCTGGTGAAACAAGGACTGGACGTTAACGCAAAGGACAATGACGGTCAAACGTCGTTGTTCGATGCCGTGTATTATGGCAATATGGAAATAGTGCAATGGCTGGTTGAACAGGGCGCTGACGTCAACGTAATTGATAATTATGGAGAAACGCTGTTATTCAAAGCCGCTCAATCTGACGACAATTTAGAAATGGTTCAGTGGCTGGTGAAACAAGGGCTGGACGTTAACGCAAAAAATGAGTGGAACGAAACGCTGTTGTTCAATGCTGTGCAATATGGCAATTTGGAAACCATTCAATGGTTGGTTGAACAAGGACTGGACGTTAACGCAAAAAATAAACGTGGTGAAACGCCTTTGATCGAAGCCTCGCGATCTGGCGAGAATTTAGAAATGATTCAGTGGCTGGTAGAACAAGGAGCGGACGTTAACGCAAAGGACAATGACGGTCAAACGTCGTTGTTCAATGCCGCAAGATCTGACAACTTGGAAACCGTTCAGTGGCTGGTGAAACACGGACTGGACGTTAACACAAAAAATGACCGTGGAGATACGCCGTTGTTCAATGCCGTTTCTGGCGAGAATTTGGCGTTGACGCAATGGCTGGTGAAACAAGGCGCTGACGTTAATGCCAAAAATGACCGAGAAGAAACTCCGTTGTTCAATGCTGTGCAATTTGGCAATTTGGAAACCGTCCAATGGCTGGTGGAACAAGGACTGGACGTTAACGCAAAAAATAGTAGTGGAGAAACGCCGTTGTTCAATATGCCATATAAAAATGAATTATCGCTGATTCAGTGGCTGGTGGAACAAGGAGCTGACGTCAATGCAAAAGACAATGATGGACAGACGCTGTTGTTCAATGCCGTTCGATCAGACGATTTGGAAACCGTCAAATGGCTGGTAGAACAAGGATTGGACGTCAACGCCAAGGACAATAATGGTCAGACGCCGTTGTTTAATACCGTGCTATTTAGCAATTTGGAAACCGTCAAATGGCTGGTGGAACAAGGCGCAGACGTTCACGTAAAAGACAACGATGGGCAGACTCTGTTGTTCAATGGTGCGTTTAGCAATAATTTGGAATTGGTTCAATGGCTGGTTGAACAAGGGCTGGACGTTAACGCAAAAAATGACCGTGGTCAGACTCCGTTGTTTAATGCTGCGTTTAGAGATAATTTGGAAACTGTCCAATGGCTGGTGGAGCAGGGAGCAGACGTCAACGCCAAGGACAATGATGGTCAGACGCCGTTGTTTAATACCGTGCAATTTAGCAATCTGGAAACCGTCCAATGGCTGGTGGATCAAGGAGCAGACGTTAACGTAAAAGCCAATGATGGGGAAACGCCGTTGTTCAATGCTGCGTTTAGCGATAATTTGGAATTGGTTCAATGGCTGACAGAAAAAGGACTTGACGTTAATGCAAAGAATGAAAAAGGTCAAACGCCATTTTTCAATGCTGCATATACCGATAATTTGGCGCTGGTTGAGTGGCTGGTGGAACAAGGAGCAGACGTCAACGTAATTGACAATGATGGTCAGACGATCTTGTTCAATGCCGCTTTTGGCGATAGTTTAGAGCTGGTTGAGTGGCTGGTTGAAAAAGGATTGGACGTCAACGCAAAAGACAATGACGGTAAAACGCCGTTGTTTAATGCCGTACTCAGGAATCAACAGGAAATGGTTCAATGGCTTGTGGAACATGGCGCAGACATTAACGCAAAAAACAATGACGGTCAGTCGCTTCTGCTTTACGCTGAAGAAAACGAATATCCTGAAATCGTCGAATGGCTCAAAGAGCATGGCGCGAAATAATTAACGATTAGCGGCTCCCGGGCGCTCGCAAATTTTTCCTGCAATTGCACTCGGTTGAGTCCGGTTCGCGGGCGTATCGCCCGCCCAACCACGTTAGTGGTTGAATATTTCTAGCCGTGGGTGAAACCCACGGAGAAACGATTAAAAAGATTCTATTTAATCGAGTCAACCTCTTTTTCTTCCCCCCGTGCCCAAAGGCGCGGGGGGATAGAAAAGAGAATTTATCGATGTTTTTTTACGTCATTTGTCCATGGGCTGAAGCCCACGGTTATATACGTTTCGCTCCTTTGGGGCTAAAAACGGCGTTCAATCATAATCGTTTTACTTTAAACGGGTAATATATATTACTAATTTTCTATCAAGGAAAAATTAAAGGCGGAAAAGATTTTGAAACATTTCGTAACAACCATATAGCAGCGAGGTATTAAGATGAGTGTAGTAAATGAATCTGATTGGAAAAATAGAATTGAAGATGTTGGAGAAATTGTAGGGTGTACATTTAGTGTATATTATGGACCTTGGATAGCTATTAAGACTAAAGAATGGGAATATCACTGTTGTTGCAAGCCTACCTTTGCTGTTGGGCAGGGAACATTATCCGTTACCAAGGAAAGTGTGGACTCTGGGGAGCGCTACTCTCATCTTTGTAATGACCCACGAGTTGTTTTTATGTATGTGTTTTTATGCAAAAAATACTTTGCCCACAAAAAAATTAAAGAAATTCCTATCCCGACGATGAAACAGGCTATCGAATGGTTGCAAGAAGCCGATGTTCCAATTAGATGGAACCTTTATGAAAAAGGCTATTATAATAAGGGCGGCATGACCGAAAAACAACGCAAGTTTCTTTATGGTTATTAGTAATCAGGAATTGGCTTGCTTGAGCGTGTGCCGGAAGAATATTGGTAAGGGATATGGAAATGATGGCGACTTGACTGAAAAACAACACAAGTTTTTCAATCTATAAGATGCGTCGGATTATTATTACTTGATCCATTATTCATTTAAAGGGGTGCGTTCAAATTTGGGTTGCGAAAACAGGTAAGATGAATATCTAAAACGTAGCCCACACCTTTAGGTGTGGGGTGCAAATACAACGCTCAATATTATTTTAATGCACGAATTCCATTTCCTTCCCCGCTCCATTCGGAGCGGGGAAGGGAGGGAAGGGGATGCGTTTGGGGGAGGAGCGCTTTTTTAGTCCCCCAGATAAATCTGGGGGGCTACGATTTTTGAATTGTTTTAATTTCCCACGTCTAAAGACGTGGGAATAAGAACAGATTGATCAGAAGGCTTCGAAAAGATTTCAAGACATGTTCCCTTTTTCATGCCCTCCAAATTTGAACACACCCACGCAATTCGATATTTCCTTCTCCCCTCTTTTAATAAGCGTCTAATTGGGTTATAATAGTAAATAATACAGATTATTGACGGTTTCTTTCCTGCGATATTTGGAATTGACATGAACGTATTATTTATCATATTTTTAATAATCCTTTTAAATTATTCCTACAAACTGAAGGAGGATTTTATCCTTCTGGCGAGATTATTGTTTGGAGGTGAGTCAGACGTTTCGAAATTGGCTTCTGAAAGCAACGAGACTGTCGAGGAACCGACGAACGCGTTCCCGGACACCGCAAGTTTTAAACGCTGGCGGCGGATTCTTGATGGATTTTGGCTAACAGGTGCAATCATAATAGTTCTTTCGTTCTGTTTGTTCTTCGGTTTTCAAACTCAAAACTCTCTGATGGAGAGCCCCGGTTTTTCTTTCGAGTTATTGATGGAGCCGATGTACTTGCTATTCGTATTGGCGCCGCCTTTGCTTTCAATTCTTGGCGTTTTCGTTTTAGGTCGTTATTCGCATCGAGCGATTCAGAAAGCCGCAGACGTCTGGAGAATCGTCGGCAGTCAAAGAAACGAGTTGTATCAGTACGGATTTCCTTCTGACGAGAGTTTGAAACGAACTTTTTATAATTCGATTCTGGCGGTCGGTCTGGTTTTTATAGCGTTGACCGCGTTCCTGATTGGCGCTTTTCTTTTAGACGGCGATAAATACGCTATTTATTCCATCGGTTATGTTCCTGTACTCGCTTTGAAATTCATGGCGGGTTGGCTTCTTGCCTGCTTGATGGTTACAGGATTATGGAAAAAACGCGTCAACGATATGGAAAAGGCTCTTGCCCAGTCCGATTTGTTTGTAGTATCGTTAAGAAAAAATGAGAAGGTCGAAAATCGTAAAAACGTTTTAATTCTTGTTTATTTGGCATTGCTGTTTTTTGGCATAGAATGGATTATGTCAGACCCTGTTCTGATGGGGATAAACGGGTTGTTAAAGCAGTTTTTGAACGCTGATAATATCAGCGCTAATGGCGCGACAATCTCCTTTTATAGCGCCACGATAATAAATGTGATTTTCGACGTAGTATTTGTCCTGTCGTTTTTGATATTTCTTCATCAAATCTATATGCCGTCAGACTTTTCTTCGTCCGATTCCAAGCGAAAAGGAGAGCCGCTTTCAACCGTTCTCATTGCGGTTACGGTTCTGGAGTTGATATTTTTGATAATAGTAATCTTTGGAGCTCGTTTGTTTGCTGACATTCCCGCGGGTGGAGGTATTATTAACGTTGTATATTTGCTATATCGATTCGGATTCAGTTTTTTCTATTCCATAGCAGGGTTAATCTGCATTCGTCTGCAATTATTATCGCAAAAGCCCCGAAAAGTTCTCAACGCCTTGGCGATAGCCTTGGCGCTGGTAGTAATTGCGCTGCCGTTTTGAGAAAAGAGGGGTATAATACGTCTTCCTTGACGTTTTCTGAAAAGAGTCTATAATAATATAAATTTAAAAGCGACGGTTAGTTGCCGTGCGGTTAGTTCGCCTTACGGCGAAAGCGTAATTACGCTCCCGTTGGTCGCTCCATTACCGCCTTTCAATCCATTTATTACCATTTTCAATCCTTACCCCCTCCGCCATGTTCATTTCATTAGACTGGATTTCGGACTACGTTGACCTTTCAGGTCTGGATATCAATACGGTTGCCTCTCGCCTGACGCTGGCTACGGCTGAAGTCGAAGGCGTGGAGACGCTCCATCGATTTGTCAAAGGCGTTTTGGTCGGTCAGATTGTTGAAGCTCAAGTCGTCAAAGACGAGCCGGAACACAAGCTGACAAAAATCGTCGTTGACTGCGGCGGTCAGAAGTTCAATTCCGTCTGCGGCGCGCCGAACTGCCGGCTCGGTTTGAAAGTCGCTTTCGCCCCGGTCGGAACGACAATCAACGGCGGCGTTATTAAAGAAGCGACCGTTGCCGGGTTCCCGTCTCAGGGCGTTTGCTGTTCCGCTAAAGAACTGGGCATGTCGAGATGGCACGAAGGCGTTTTGGAAATCCCGCAGAGCGTTCCCAACGGAGCCGCTTTGATTGACTACATTCCCGAAACCGATACTCTGATCGAAATTGACAACAAGTCCCTCACGCACCGTCCGGACTTGTGGGGACATTACGGCTTTGCGCGCGAGTTCTCCGCCGTCTTTGGGCGTCCGCTGAAAGCGTTGCCTCAGGTTGACCTGTCGCAGTACGACAACCTCCCGGAATTCCCGGTTAAAATTGACGATTTGGAAAACTGCCCGTGCTACGGATGCATCGGGTTTGAAGCTCCCAATATTCCCGTTACGCCGCTTGTTATGCAAAGACGTCTTCACGCTATCGGTCAGCGAACGATGGGGCTTTTGGTTGACGTTACCAACTACTGCATGTTCGACCTCGGTCAGCCGACTCACGCCTTTGACGGCGATTGCCTCAACGCGGTGAGAATCGACACTGCCAAAGTGGATCGGGAATTCACCACTCTGGACGGTCAGACCCGCAAGATTCTTCCGGACGACCTGCTCATCTGGAACGAAGACAAGCCGGTTGCTCTGGCGGGCGTTATGGGCGGTTTGGAATCGGAAATCAAGCCAACGACCAAACGCATGCTGCTGGAATGCGCGAACTTCAAGGCGGCGCGAATTCGCCGCACGTCCGTTCGCCTTGACCTGCGTTCAGACGCCGCTCAGCGATACGAAAAATCCCAGCCACCCATGAACGTCAAGGTTGCCGCTGGGCGAATTCTCTGTCTGTTACAAAACGCCGGCGCGGAAATCGTTGTTACAACCCGCTGGTCAATGGACGGTTCTCTGGATGACCAATTCCGTTACATCGAAATGCCGGTTGGACGCTTCAACGCCTTGGCGGGAATTGAGCTGCCGCACGAAAAGATCAGCCAGATTCTCGAATCGCTCGGATTTACTGCGGAGTTCAAAAACACGGATACCGCCCAGCCGCAGCTTTTGGTAGGCATTCCGCCCTTCCGCGCCCGAAAAGACATCTCCATTCAGGAAGACATCGTTGAAGAAGTCCTCCGCGTTTTCGGCTACGACAACATGGAACCCGTCATGCCGTGCGTTCCGACTCACGCCTTGTACGTCGACGCTCCGCTGAGAACGGAACACAAAGCGCGCCGTTTGCTGGCGGTTGGATACGGCTATACAGAAGTTCACAACTACTGCTGGTTCAACGAGAAGTGGATTGAAGCGCTCAAGCTGGAAAATCACGGCGTAACAGACCCGGCTCTCAAGCCGATGGAGTTCGCCAACCCGTCGTCAACGGAACATCGGTTCCTCCGCACAACGCTCATGCCGAACCTGTTCGCGCTGGTCGAAAAGAACCGCCAGTTCCGCGACGCGTTCAAGCTGTTTGAAATTGGTCACATCTTCTTCGACAACGGACCGAAATCCTGTCTGGAAAAGATCAATTTGGCGGGCGTTGTCTATCAGACAGCCGCGGCGGGGTCGCTGGAAGAGCTGTACAGAAGCGTCAAAGGCGCGGTCGAAGACCTCGGTAAAATCTGGTTCGACAAACCGGCTGAATTCGAGATTCAAGACA
Organism: Thermoguttaceae bacterium; assembly: GCA_045651945.1. GTDB lineage: Bacteria > Planctomycetota > Planctomycetia > Pirellulales > Thermoguttaceae > RUG11551. The sequence goes on along the minus strand of JAZRTH010000908.1, from coordinate 3,288 downwards.
AAGCGTCGTTCCCGTGGCAGCAGCCCGGCGCCTGGATTGCGATTAAGATCGACGGCAAAATCGTCGGCTCGCTGGGATACATAGAAGGCGACCTGCTCAAGACGGTCGTCTCCGAGGGCGGACAAGTCGTCTGGTTTGAAATCTGCCTCGACGACGTCGACGCGGACGTGTTCCCGTCGATGGAATGTCAGCCGATTCCGGTCTTCCCGGGTTCCTGGGCGGACTTCTCCCTCGTCTGGCCGGTTGACGCCGGATTTGGCAAGCTGGACAAGATTCTGTCCGAGTTCACGCACCCGCTGCTCGTTTCCCGCAGTTTTATTGGCTGCTATAAAGGCAAGGGCATGGAACCCGGCATGGGGTCGTACACGTTCAGAACGCAAATCGGAGCGGCAGATCACACTCTTACCGGAGAAGAAATCGAACAGTTCCGCGCCGCCTGGCTGGACTTTTTGAAAGAAAAAGGAATAGCGTTAAGAAGCTAAGTTGATGAAAGGCGGTAATGAAGCGACCAACGGGAGCGGAATTACGCAGTTTGCCGAAGGCAAACCCTATGATTGAACCTATTATTCTGTTCGCCTGACGGCGAATGCGTAATTCCGTTCGCTTACGCGAACTCCATTACCGCCTTCCATTTTTCTATCTCATAAAGTTAGAGTTATACCCCGTCTCGGAATATCCGCTGACGGTATCGTCTTCTAAAACCGGAGATTCGTATTCGTCTGGGCTATACTGGGCGCCGATAGCGGGCGCAACTTCTGCGTATTGTGAACCAGGGTTGTATGCCGGAATAGCGTCAACAAACTGAGTCTCACCATTATTTGTACTGTGAGGCGGCGCCAGGGGTCGACCAGCATCTTCAGGAGTTAAATAACCATCGGTTCCGTTTTGCGAATACTCGAATCCTGACGGATCTGCGTCAAACGTTGGCGACTGGTAATCGCCTCGCATTTGATCTGTCAACGCCCGCGGATTGGAATTATCGGAAGAAGCCCAGCTATCGTTATTCTGAGGGCTCCAGGCATAATCTGCATTGCTGGAACCGTTCAGTTCGTTTTCTCCCTGAACGGGAACGTCCTGAATTTCAGAAGCCGATTGATTCATAGCAACGTCGTCCGATTCCGGCAAACCGTTATTGCTTCGAGAAGTATTTCTGTATATAACTGCTGATACAATCAAAGCGCTAACAGCAATGCTGAGAAACGCCAGTTTGATTGCCTCTCGACTAAAAAGCAGTTTCCGGGTTTTGTCCCAGTTTATACTTGACAGAAATCCTTTTTTCGTTGAAGGCTTTTCGGTTGACGATTTTGTATCCGCTTTGGGAGCGTTTTCAACACATTCCGTTCTGTTTTTTGATCTGGATTCAGATTTCTCTGCAACGCTGTGTTTTCCTTGCATTTCGTCTTTTTCTGAATCCGAATACACCGCGCGCGTTTCTTCCCGCATTCTTGCAATGCCTTCCGCCGTGCGCGCCATGAGTTCTTCAAAAGATGGAGAATCAGCCTCCTTAACGCATTGAGTGCGATAATTGGGGTCGTTCATGCAATCGTAATTGTCGTCGTCCATGTCAGACGCCGGATTTACTGACGGCTTTACGGGCGCGAAGCCGCGCGGGCAAGAGGACAAGGTTTTGTTTCCAAAAGAGCTGTTTTCGGCGCTACCATCTTCCACTTGGGAACCGACCCTGTCGGGCGTTTGCATTACCTTTGCCGGTTCACTTTTGACAGGCGCAGCAGGAGCGCTTTCAACTGAAGTCCGAATTTCTTTGCCGCCTGAAACAACAGACGCGTCATGATTGGGAACAGACGAAGTTTGATAATATTCTCTCGGTTCTGAGATCTCAAAAGATCCGCAATCTACGCTTATGGACTCTGACAACGAACGCAAAATATCAAATGACGAATTCGACGTTCTATCCGCAAGCGTATTTTCTACCGATGAAACAGACTGGCTGAGTTCGGAACTACGATAGGTATTGTATGGTCGCATGGACTTTCTCCAATTAATTGTTGATTAATTACGCAATGACGTGTAATCAACCTTTACACTTATTATCTCTATCGACTGCAGAAAAGCCGGTCTTGAGGATAATTCCGATTTTACAGAAAAAATAAAATAGAGGGAGTAGAAAAGATATGAAAGGCGGTAATGAAGTGAGCGAAGCGAACGTAATTACGCATTCGCTGGAACGGCGAACTAGATTATGGGCGCCGCTGTTTTGGTTCGCCTTCGGCGAACTGCGTAATTCCGCTCCTGTTAGTCGCTCCATTACCGCCTTCCATTTATCCTTCCCCCCTCCCTCCTATTGTCAAAATTAATTGTTTAGATATAATATTATATAAAGTTGTTTAACGTGTAATTCGTGGAACGTAATTAATCTATGATGAGCGCGAAGCGTAATTACTAATTACTAATTTCTAATTACTAATTAATATTGCTATGCTTACACTGGAAAAATTGTCGTCGGATACGTTTGCGGGACGTCCTGGTCCGCTGTTGTTAATCGTCATGGACGGAGTCGGAATCGGCAAGCAGGACGGGTCGAACGCCGTCTACGTCGCCAAGACGCCTACGCTGGACAAGCTCTTTGGCGCAAAGCTGTACTGCCAGCTTCAGGCGCACGGTCAGGCGGTTGGACTTCCCTCCGACGACGACATGGGCAACTCGGAAATCGGGCACAACGCTCTGGGCGCCGGCCGCGTTTTCGATCAGGGCGCGAAGCTGGTCAACAAGGCGATTGAAACCGCGTCCATGTTCGACGGCGAAGTCTGGAAGAAAGCGGTCGCGTCCGCCAAAGACGGGCATACGATGCACTTCATCGGGCTGCATTCAGACGGAAACGTTCACTCCAACATTTCTCAGCTGTATCCGATGCTCAAACGGGCGGCGGAAGAAGGCGTCAAACGCTGCCGGGTTCATATCCTTCTCGACGGCCGCGACGTTCCCGCCAAGTCGGCTCTGGTTTATATCGAAAAGACGGAAAAGGTTCTGGCTGAAATCAACGAGAAGTATTCCGCCGATTTCCGCATCGCGTCCGGCGGCGGCCGTATGATTACCACCATGGACCGCTATCAGGCGGACTGGTCGATTGTCGAACGCGGCTGGAAAGCTCACGTTTTGGGCGAAGGTCGCGCGTTCCATTCCGCGGCTGAAGCCGTTCAAACCATGTACGACGAAGACGCCGAGGCGACTGACCAGTATCTCAAGCCGTTCGTTATTACCGAAAACGGCAAACCGGTCGGAACGATTGAAAACGGCGATTCGGTCGTCTTTTTCAACTTCCGCGGCGAC
>JAZRTH010000907.1:0-5150 GCA_045651945.1 Thermoguttaceae bacterium | reverse complement strand
GCTATCGTCGCAACGCATTTATCTATCTGCTCGTCCGTGCCGACGGAAATGCGAAGCCCTTCGCCCCAGCGGTCGTAGACCATGTAACGGACGAAAATGTTGCGCTCTTTGAGGTATTCGTAAATCGGTTTGAGCGGTTTGCCGGGATAGACGTTCCACGTAAAGTTGGCAGAAGAGTCCGGGACGGTAAATCCCAAAGCGCGCATCTTGTCGGTCAGACGGGCGCGCGTTGCCTTGATTTTCGCTACGGTTTGACGAAGCCAGTCCTGATCCTGAATCGCTGCGGACGCCGCCGCTATCGACAGCGCGTCGCAGTTGTACGAGTCCTTGACCTTAACGAACTGCTCGATCAGTTCCGGCCGCGCAACGAGGAACCCGAACCGCAGCCCCGCCAGGGCGTACGATTTGCTGAACGTTCTCGACACCATAATATTGGGTCGCTGTTTGACCAGTTCCAGACAGTTGAACTCGTTGAAGTCAGCGTACGCCTCGTCAATGAGCAACGGGCAGGACAGCTTGTCCGCCAGCGCCAGCAGGTCGTCCGGCGAGACAGTAGTTCCGGTTGGGCTGTTGGGGTTGGGCAGGAAAAACAGCTTGACGTTGTCGTCCGGTCGGCTGAACGCGTCGGTAATTTTCCAGTCGGAGGAATAGTCAACCTCTTCCCACTGCGCCCCTTGCAGTTCCGCCAAGGACTTATAGAGAATATAGCTCGGATACGGCAGACGGAGTTTGTTCTGCTCTCCTACAAGGGCGCGGGTAACAATCGTCAGGATGTCGTCCGACCCGTTCCCGCACATAATCCAGGACGGGTCGATGCCTAAAACCTCAGCCGCGGCCTTGCGAAACGGCGTTCCCATCGCGTTGGGATACAGGTTGAGCGTATGCGCCGCCTTCGCAATCGCCTCGCGAACCCGTTCCGACGCCGGATACGGGTTCTCGTTGGTGTTGAGCTTGATAAAGTCGCCTGTCTGCGGCTGTTCGCCAGAAATATATCCGCCCATCTGGGCGATGTTGTCTCGAACGTACTGCATATTTAATTCGGAATTAGGAATTCGGAATTAGGAATTAAGCTACTAGCTTCTAGCCTCTAGCCGCTAGCTTGGTTAATCTAGTTTCCAGGCGTAACCGCAAGAACTTCGAATCCACAAGCTAAAAGCTAGGAGCTAACAGCTAGGAGCTAGAACCAATTCGCTGCGAAGCCGCCGTCGACGCTCAGGACGGCTCCGGTAATGAATCCAGCAGCGTTTCGCGAGCACAGCAGCAGCGCGGCGCCAGCCAGTTCGTCCGGATTCCCGTATCGGCGCATCGGGGTGCCGCGCATGATGTTGTCAACCCGTTCCGGATCGAGAATCTTTCGGTTCTGTTCAGCCGGGAAGAATCCGGGGCAGATCGTATTGCAGCGGACGTTTTTCAAAGCCATGTCCTGAGCGATGTTGCGGGACAGGTTGAGAACCGCCGCCTTGGAGGCGCTGTATCCAAAAACCTTCGACAGCGGGAGCAGGGACGTAACCGACCCGAAATTGAGGATCGCGCCGCCGCCGTTTTCCGCCATGTGTTCGCCAAAGACCTGGCAGGACAGGAACGTTCCTTTCAGGTTGATATTGATAACGAAATCCCATTTTTCTTCCGGGTGTTCCAGAAAAGTCGGGGACGCGAAGTTGACGCCCGCCGCATTGACCAGGACGTCGACTTTGCCAGTCGGCTTTTTCGCCTCGTCCAGAGCGTTGACGATGGACTCGCGTTTGGTAACGTCGATAAGCGTCCAGAACGCCTTTCCGCCCAGCGATTCCAGTTCCGCGACGCGTTTCTTGCAGCCCGCTTCGGTAACGTCCGCGACAACCACGTTCGCGCCCGCCTGAGCGAACGCGCGGCACAGCGCTCCGCCCAACTCGCCGGCTCCGCCGATAACCACGACCGTCTGACCGTCGTAACCAAACATGTTCTGGATATATTCTGACATCGTATTCTCCTGTATTCGTACAAAATGGGATAAAAGGGACAACAGACCTTTCGCCAATCCAGCCTGACTCGCCCTGATATTCTATTATTATACTCCCCTTCCAATGCAAAGTAAGGGGGGGTGGCGGTTAAGTTAGGAGTTAGGAGTGAGGAGTGAGGAGTTGAGAAAATTATCAATTAGCAATTATCAATTAGCAATTGACGCAAAGCGATAGGCGAGCCGGGAACGTGAGTTCCCGGGCTTATCGCACCAAACGTCTCTTTTTAACTCGTTGGTTATTGGTCGTATATCCACGGGTTAACACCCGTGGCTCGCCTGGGGGAATAGTTAGGCGAGCCGGGAACGTAAGTTCCCGGGCTTATCGCGACAAACGTCTCATTTTTGCCCATTGGTTATTGGTCGTATACCCACGGGTTAACACCCGTGGCTCGCCGGGGGTTGGTACAATTCAATTTTACCCCCGGTACGACATAATCTGTCATACCTCTATTGAACCCGCCTGAAAATGGATTATAATACAAATAATTGAAAATACGAGCACACATTGTATGGGATTCCAAACAGTCCGCAGACTATACACACGCCATGGCAGATATTGTTGTTCATCCGATTTTTGACGCGCATTACCGACAGATTCAGGCGATTCGCAAACACATCGTGCAAACGTTAGCGCAGCGCGAAGAGCTGGTTTCCGTCGTTTGCCCCAATCTGTCCATGGAGTATTATATTCACCTGGAGCCGGAAGACACAAAACTGTTTCAGCTGCAGTGCCAGTTCAAGCGGCTCAAGCGGGAAATCTCGCTTATTCAGTGGTATATAAACCAGCAGCTGCCCATCGACATGGAAGAGATTCAAAGGAAGCTGGACATGGAGTATCAGGAATACGACGACATGGTCAGACGGCAGTATGAAGAGCGTCAGAAAGCGCTTGACAGGAAAAAGCGGATGTTTCAACTAAGTGACAAAGACCAGAAACGGCTTCAGGATACGTACCGGAAAATCGTCCCGAAACTCCATCCGGATCTCAACCCGAACGCAACAGCGGCGCAAATTAAATTGTTTATCCAAGCCAACGAAGCCCTGAAAAGCGGCGACATCGGCCTGATGTACGACATCCTCCTGCAGGTTCAGGAAATGAACCTGGTGGAATACACGCCGCCGCAAACGATTCCCCGATTGAAAGAAGAGATTATCCGGTACGCCAAACAGTACAACGCTCTGATTCGGGAAATCATTAGAATTAAAAACGATTTCCCGTACAACATGATTCGCACGCTGACCTCAAAAGAGGGCATTGCGAATCATTTGGCGCAAATCCAGTCGGAGATTCAAAAAATCAACGTTTCCATCGCGCATTACAACGAATTCAAAGAGGCTCTATTGGCAGAACATGAATGAACTGACTCCTAAACCTGTCGGAGGTTCGATCATCGGGTCGATTATGCATGGCAGTTCCGGGAAGGAACCCATGCCGACGCCGTATTCGCACGCGATTTTCTTGTTGGAAACGTTTATCGCGGGCACGTCGCACGTCGAAAACATGCGCCAGCTATGCCGGGAACTCGCCCCGGAACAACGGCTGACGCTGCTTCGGGAATCGAAAAACGAGTACGACTCCAACGCGATCGTCGTCAAAACCAGCGACGGCGCCAAACTCGGGTACGTTCCCCGGGTCAAAAACGAAGTCCTCGCCCGACTGCTCGACGGCGGGAAAGCGCTCTACGCCGTCATTCAGAGCGTCGAGCCCCAGGACCATTGGGTTAAAATCATCATCAAAATTTTTATGCAGGAATAATAATGGTTCAACCGACAATTTGGCGTCTGAGAAGCCATTAGCTATTAGCCGCTAGCTATTAGCTTGTGCATTTGAACCTCCAGGCTTAGCTTTTAAAGTCAGATGCTAACATCAGAAGCTAGGAGCTAGAGGCTAGAAGCTAAAAGCTGTTTCACAACAATAGACGCCAACTTACCGGAAGAGCCATAATAATGATTATTTCCCCCTTCACTCCAACCGCCTGAACAGTCATGGAAAAACCATCTCAAATCGCTCGACAGTGGGCGATGTTACATCATCTGTCGAAAAACCCGAACGGCATGTCAATTGACGACCTGTCCAAAGAGCTTCACGTTTCCGCTCGAACCATTCAACGCGATTTAAGCTCAATGAAAGACGCTGGGGTCAGCATAGACGAAGAACAGAAGCTGTCGTCCGGGAAGAAGTTTTTGAGCTTCGTTTTCCCCTCAGAAAGTAAAGACATTCATTTGTCCTACGACGAAGCGGTCGCGTTGTACATTGGCCGCCAGTTTCTCGAACCGATGATGGGGTCGATTCTCTGGGAAGCCGTCAACAGCGGTCTGGAAAAGATACGCAGCGCCGTCGGAACCAGAGCGCTGTTTTTCTACGACCGTCTTGCCAGCAAAGTGCTTCAAACTCGCGTTGGCTGGAGCAACTACTATTCCAAAAGCAAGTTTCTGGACGAAATTCTCCTCGGTCTGGAAGAATCGCATTGCGTCAATATCCAGTACAAATCTCTGGACTCTCCCAAATCTGAAATCTACGCCATTGACCCCTATCACATTTTGATGCACAAGGGGTCAATTTACATCATCGGATTCTCGCATAAAGCCAATGCCATCCGACATTGGAAACTCGACCGGGTCGAAGACGCCATCGCTCTGAATACGGAGTTTACAAAACCGGCGGATTTCGATATCGGCAAGTACATGGAAGGGTCGTTCGGCGTCATTCATTTCCCAACGGAGAATCTTCAGAAAATAAAAATCCGGTTTGACGAATCCGTCGCCCGATACGTCAGCGAACACGTCTGGTCGAACTCGCAAAAGATAACGTCACAGCCGGACGGCTCTATCGTTCTGGAATTGCAGCTCAACAACACGGTAGAAGTCAAAGACTGGGTAATGAGTTTCGGTTCTCATGCGGAAGTGTTAAAACCCGCTTTCCTCCGAGACGAAATCGCCGCTGATCTGCAAGCCGCGCTAAAGAAGTATGAGCCATAACTCACACTCGGATTAGACGAATGATGAAAGGCGGTAATGGAGCGACCAACGGGAGCGGAATTACGCATTCGCCGTAAGGCGAACCAGCTTCTGTGAAAGCGTAACTTCATTCGCTGCGCTCATTAAGTCGGAGGCCAAGCGGTCTTAGGAAGACAATTAAACTCACCAACTC
>JAZRTH010000906.1:0-2410 GCA_045651945.1 Thermoguttaceae bacterium | reverse complement strand
CGTCCTTGAGCCGCTGCGCCATGTCGGATCGCTGATGTTCCCAGTCCGCCTTTTCCAGTTCAGACGCATGCAGCTGCTTTTCGATTTTCTGTAAATCCTTGTTGACGTTCGTACGCTTTTGGCTGAGTTCCCGACGCTGCCCGGCAATCTTTTCGCGTCCTTTTCGCGCCTGATTGAGCTTCGCCTGCAGTTCCTCTTTTTTCAGGTACAGCGACGCCAGCTGCGACTGCAGGTTGAGGAACGACATTGTAACAGTCAGTTCGGCAGCCTGCTGTTCTTTGAGATGGACGGCGTTCTGGTTGATGTCCTGAACGCGCTCTTCAATCGCCTTGTCGTCCTGAGCGACCGCGTTTTTCAAGCCCTCGCAGCGTTCTTCGCATTGAGCCAGCTGAACCTGAATTCTGGTCGCTTCGCGGCTGAACTGGCGTTTGATTTCGTCGATTTTATCGGATTCGTCACGCAGCTGCTGCGCGGTCGTTTCCAGTTCGGACAGCGCCAGCTGATTCGTTTTCTTTTCTTCGATGGTTTTCGCCAGCGCGACTTCGGTCGTTTGACGATCCTGCTCGTCCTGCGTCATGGAATGGACGATTTCCTCTTTGCGGCGCATAGCCTGCAAATAGCGTTCTTCCAGAGCGGTGAGCTGATTGACCGCGTCCGAGACTTTGGTTCGAATCTTGCGGAGCTGATCTTTGTGCGATTCCAGACTTTGATCGCGTTTGGTTGCGGCGTCTTCCAGCTTTTTCGCCTCTTCCAAAAGGACGGAGTACTGATTGTCGAGTCCTTTGAGTTCCTTCTTCTTTTGTTCCAATTCGCTTCGCCGGGCGATCGACCCCGCCGCATTGTGACGCTCTCCGCAGGTGAACGAGCCGTCCGCGCCGAGGCGTTCTCCCGCCAGCGTTACGTAATTGAGCGGTTCCGGAACCGTCGTTGACAGAGAAAACGCGTCCTGCGCCGTTTCGACAATCCAGGTCGTGCCCAGCAGACGCCGAACCAGCGGATGGTACTTTTTATCCGCCTGAACGAACTGATCCGCTCTGCCGACGACGCCGGGTCGCCCTTCCAGATTGACGCTGGGAATCGGGTTGGAAAACAAACCGTCCATCCAGATAAACCCAACGCGCCCTTTGAGGCTGACGTCTCCGGAATTGAGCGCGGAAATAAACTTTTGCGACTTCTTCCCGATAACCAGATATTCCGCCATCGGACCCAGCGCGATTTCAATCAGTCCCGCCGCATCGACGCCGACTTGCATCATGTCCGCCGCCAAGCCGATAATTGACCCGTAGGGGCCTTCCGGATCCTGCTTCGCTCTGGACAGGGCGTCTTTCAAGCCGGGGTTGAGTTCGTCACGTTTGTTTTGAAGCTCTTCCAGCAGCCCGACGCGTTCCAGCAGCGCGGTGCGGCGCATGCCCAACTTGTCGAGAACCGCCTTGCGGCGCTGGAACTGTTCGAGAATGTCGTCCAGCTGCTGCTGCAGTTCCTGAACGCGTTCCTCGCACGTCTCTTTTTCGTCGTTGAGCTGGTCGGCAAGCTCCGTTGCCGCTTCCTTTTCCGCCGCGCTTTTATCCAGTTCCGCCTGAGCGTCTTCCAAACGCTGCTGGTCGCTGCGCCGATGTTCCGCCTTGGCTTCCAGCTGACGCTCCAGAGATGAAATCTCGTTTGTCAGCGCAGCTACCGTTCGAGTCTTTTCGAGAGCAGCGTCGCGATTCTTTTCGTTTTGCGCTTCGATTTCGTCCGCCTGCTTTTGCAGCTGAAGCTGTTTCGCCTGAGCGTCCGCGCGCAGAGACGACAACTCTTCCTTTTGCTGTAACGCCTGGACGTATTCCTCATACGTTTTGTTGCGCCGCTGTGACTGTTCCGCCGTTCGGGCGGTCAGTCGAGCGGTTAAATCCTGGTATCGGCTTTCCTGCTGCTGGATTTCGTCCAGACGCCGAATCTGGTTTTCTGCGTTCGTTTGACAGGACGCGATTTGCTCTCGGACGTCTGAATAGTTGTTTTCCTGTTCCAGAACCTGGCTGTCGAGTTCAGAAAGCGTCGATTCAATCCCGGCGATTTCCTTTTCCAGTTCCGCCAGCTGGGACTGAAGCTCTTCTTCCTGCTGACGAATGCCGGCAAATCGGGCGTCGTGCGCTTCGATTTTTTGAGTCAAATTGTTCCAGTCGACAATTCCCGCCTCGGTTCGCAGAGCCTGCAGACGGTGCGTGTACTCGCTGTATCGCGCCGCCTTTTCCGCCTGACGTTTGAGACTTTTCAGCCGCCCTTCCTGCTCGGTAACGATGTCTTTAAATCGATTGAGATTGAAGTTCGTCCGCTCCATGGCTTTGAGGGAATCGTGAACCATGGCGTTGTACCGGCTCACGCCCGCCGCCTCTTCGAAAATGGCGCGGCGCTCCTTGGGGCTGGACTGCAG
>JAZRTH010000905.1:0-6011 GCA_045651945.1 Thermoguttaceae bacterium | reverse complement strand
GGAGAAGGTTTCGACGTCGATGCCGTTAGTCCCTTCCGAGTCGAGCGTATAGGCGAAATCGCACTTGAACCTGTCCAGCTCAATGTGGTCTGCGCCGCGGCCGATTTCTTCGTCAACAGAAAAGCACAGACGAATCGTTCCGTGGGGAAAGTCCGGGTTGTCGAGCAGGAACTTCGCCATTTCCATCATAACGGCAACGCCGGTTTTGTCGTCGCCGCCCAGAAGGGTTGTCCCGTCTGTTACAATAATCGTCTTGCCGACGGCGTGGGCGAGTTCGCTGTTCTCGCTGAACGCAATCGTTTTCCCGGAATCTCCCAGAACGATGTCGGAACCGTCGTAATTCTCGATTACGCGAGGGTAAACGGGGCCCGTCGGGACGTCCGGCGCGGTGTCGACGTGAGCGCAGAATCCGATTGTCGGACAGGGTTTGTCAACGTTGGATTCAATCGTTGCGTAAACCACGCCAAATTCTGACAGGAAGACGTCTTTAAGCCCCAATTCCTTGAGCTGGCGGTACAGCAAGCGGGAAAGGTCAAGCTGACGTTCCGTGCTGGGCGCGGACGTCGAGTCGTCACAAGACCCGGTGTCGATTTGTACGTACTGCAAAAATCTTTCCAGCAGGCTGGATCGCGTTTCGGCGGGAAAACTCATTTTTGAGCCTCCTTGACGCGGACGAAGCCCATGTGGAGTTCGTAAAGAATCTGATCGAACATTTTATCTTCTTCGTCTGTCTTGTTCCCCTTGGTCTTTTTGTCGAGGATTTCGACAAGCGTAATAAAATGCTGCGCCAACGGCAGATTGACGTCGATCTTTTCCTGTCCGGGAATGTTCAGAATTCCCATGGCAACCATCGCTTGAGTGGCAAGCATGGAAACAAGAGTCTGCAAGCTCGCTTCGGGTAATTGTTCGTTTGACATATTGATTTGATCCTTTCGTTAAAGTGATGACGTAATAATTTAAGTTGCGAGGTTTGTGTTTTTTGGTTCGCCTTCGGCGAACTGCGTAACTCCGCTCCCGTTGGTCGCTTCGTTACCGCCTTCCATTCATTTGCAACTCTCAACCACACTCGTTATTCTGCCCTTCTCCAAAACCGTTGTAATTGTATCGCTCACGGACAACTCGTCGGCGGAACGGACGACGTCGTTATGATTGTTGAGTGTAACAGAATAACCTCTTGCGAGGGTTTTCAGGGGCGAGAGCGACTCGACTTTTGCCGCGGTCTTTTCCAGCTGCGCTGTTTTGTCTTTGACGCAGGCGTCTGCCGATCGGCAAAGCCGCTTTTCCAGTTCGTCCAACTGCTGAGCTCTGAACAGAACTCCGTCCAACGGATTGGTAAACGCCCGGCGGGATTCGATGCTTTCCAGCCATTGAACCGCAAGCTGAAATCGACTGCTGAGCGCTGATTTAAGCTGAGCGGCGTACTGACGCAATCGCTGCTGCATTGCCGTCGTGTCGGGGGAAACCCGCTGGGCGGCGTCGGTGGGCGTTAAAGCGCGAACGTCTGCGGCGAAGTCCGAAAGCGTAACGTCGACTTCATGTCCGATAGCGGAAACGACGGGAATCCTAGACGCGACTATCGCTCGAACGACGATTTCTTCGTTGAACGTCCATAGGTCTTCCGGCGACCCGCCGCCGCGCGTTACAACAATAACGTCCACCGGGTCGTTCATTCGGTTGAGGGCTTGAATTTGAGCGACAACTTCACGGCTGGCTCCCTCGCCCTGCATTTTCGCCGGAGCGATCAGGACGTTAAGCCCTTTCCATCGCAGACGCAGCGTTTCCAGAAAATCGTCCAGCCCCGCCGACCCAATTCCTGTAACAACGCCAATTCGACGAATGTCGCGAGGGATTGGTCGCTTGCGCCGGTCGTCGAACAGCCCTTCTTCCGACAGCTTTTTGAACAGCAGTCGATATTCCCGCTGAAGGCGTCCTTCTCCCCGCGGTTCCGCATGATCAATAATAAGCTGATACCGCCCGGTGGGAGGGTAGACGTCAATTCGCCCGCGGCAGAGAATCTCCATGCCGTCTTGAAGGTCAAAGTTGATTTTAGACGCCGTCGACCGCCACAAGACCGCGCCGACTACGCTTGTACCGTCGCCGTCTTTGAGCGATAAATAGACGTGCCCGGCGGAAGAACGCGACAGACCGGAAACTTCGCCGCAAACCCAAATGTTTGACAGCTCGCGTCCCAGGACGTTTTTAATAATTTCGTTGAGCTGAGTTACAGAAAGAACAGGCGGATTTTGATTTTCGTTCATTGCTCGCTTTCCGTAACAGAATCCATTTGTTCAAGAAATTCAATCGCAGGCGGGAATCCTGCGTCAGCGGCTTTGCGAAGCCAGTCCATAGCTGCGCGTTCGTCCGGGTCCAGACACTCGCCTTTGGCGTACCACAGAGCTAAATTGAACATTGCTTCCGGAAACCCGTTTTCAGCGGATTCCAGCCACCACTGCATTGCCATCATGGGATTCTTTTTAATTCCGCCGATGCCGTGCAAACACAAATATCCCATTTGATTTTGCGAAGCGGCGTGACCGTGCTGGGCGGCAACTTCAAACCACTTTCTGGCGGCGTCTTCCGTTTGCGGAACTCCGCGGCCTTCCAGATACAGACGCCCCAAAGCAAACTGAGCGTCGCCGTCTCCCTGCTGAGCCGCTTTGAAGAACCATTGCGCTGCAGTTTGCGGGTTTTCTTCAACGCCCAAACCGCTGTTGTAACAAACGCCCAGGTCGTACTGAGCCATTGCAACGCCATGATTTGCCAGTTCTGTTATTTTGTCTATGTCTGGCAAATCGCCATTCATCGGCGTGGAATACGTAAAATTAGCTTCTGCAGAAGAACAAGATTCACATTCGTGGTCATGGCTGTCCCCATGACAATGCCCGCAAGAACAACCCTCTGGATGACAATGGTTCTGTTCCGAGCGCTCTTGAGAGCGCTCGGCGCTGGTTTTGTCAGTCTTGGGAGTTGATTTTTTACTCATTCCTGGCGATGGTTAAGACAAATCAGAAAGAGTTGTCTGGAATAGCGTTTCCGTCTCCAGACGACAGCAGACAGTCAAAAACGCCATAATTGGTTGCACCGGCGGTTTCGATTGTATCCGACAACCAATGCGCGGAACCGTCGGCAAAACAGGTGAAAACGCCGCCAGCATGCATGGATCGCGTAGTCGCCTGTATATTGGCCCCTCGACCTCTAATGGGCATTTTCAAATCATACAATTCTTCGGCGGAGAAGTCCGTTGTACTTAACGCAGTAAAAATCTGATCGCCAACGCCGCCCTTGTTATTTCTGTCTCTGGCGTTAGGACCTTTATCCTTGCCCTCAATTCGTTCGGTTAACGACGTTCCTTCATCCCATCCACAGGCGGCAATAGCGCTGGCGCCGGGTCCGCCCAAACACCAGGTTCCTCGAGGATCTTTAGACGTAACGCCAGCGCGAAGTTCCGCAATGAGAATTGTATTGCTGGCGCCGTCAGAAATGTCGGTAGCTCTCAACGATTCGCCCGGCCCCATTACACCTCGGTTTTGAGGGAGCGACCAGTTGCTATACAACACCGAGGGCTGCTTAAGCCCCATGTTTGCGCCGTAATTGCAGCGAGCGCCCGTCAACGACGATTGTCCTGATTCGTAATTCACTCTGTTCGCTGCTGCGTCTGACGGGCAAAGAATTGAAGGAATAACGGTTTCGCGGCACAACGCCATTGTGACAGAGGCGTCTTGAGAGCTGACAACCGTTTTTTCAATAGTATTTTTAACCTTTGTGCTATACGCCGTTTTGTTGAAACGATCGGGACGCATAAGCGAGAAAATATTGTCATACAATGACGTCTGATCCAAATTGGGGAGAATGCGAACAATCCAGTTTTCCAGGACCCCGGTTTCGTTAGGGGCGTTATAGTTTGACGCTGTGGCCAAGTTCATTGCCGGCGGGAAAGCCTTATTAAGCTGTTCGTATCCCAAAGCGGCAAGAGCCAGCTGCTTGATGTTATTGGAACACGTTGATTTTCGAGCGGACTCGCGCGCTGAGTTGACTGCCGGAAGCAGCAAGCTGATTAACACGCCCATGATTGCAATGACAACCAGCAGTTCTACCAACGTAAAGGCGTTTTTGTTTTTCATATTGTTCGTTCTTTTATTGCAAGTCATGACAGACTCCTTTTAGTTCCATTCAAATTAAAAATCAGCATTGGAGAGCGAAAAACCGTCACAGGGCAGCAGCAGCTTGTCCCAAACGCCCAAATGGTCAGCGTCCGTTCCCACTTCGATTCCGTCCGTAATCCAGTGAACAGAACCATCGCAGAACGCGGTCTGAACCCCGCCGGGATGAGAGGAACGCGAGGTCGCCTGACTGTTATTCGCTGAATTATAGCAAGCCATGCCGAGAATGACCAGGTCGTCAAAGGGAATCTGTTCCAAAACCTTGGAACCGCCATAGAGGTCGTCTGAGGACTGGTTTTTGGCATTCGGTCCCTTTGCGTCGCCGTTATATCCGCAGCAGGCAATAGCGCTTGGTCCGGCGCCGCCCAAAGACCAGGTGCCGCGGCAGTCAATATTGATAACGCCTGCGCGCAGTTCTGCAAGCATGATTGTATTGCTGGCGCCGTCAATCATTTCCTCTGTTTTCATTGTTTTTCCCGGTCCCATTACGCCATGCTTCAGGTTGTCGCTCCAATACTTATAAAGCTCCTGAGCGCCCCACGGACCCATGTTAGCTCCGTAATTGCAGCGCGCCCCGGTAAATTCCGTCATTACAGACTCGAATTTAATTCTGTTGTTTCCGTCAGACGGACAAAGCAACGCCGGAATTACCGTCTCTCGGCAGCTTTTCATCGTAATGGTTGAGTCCATTTTAGACGTAGCGCCGTTTGTTTCAATGTTAATCCCGCTTTGTTTGAGCATGCCGTCAATCTCGTCAAACAAAGCTTTTTGTTCAATATACGGGAAAACGAGAATAATCCAGTTGGCGCGTTGATTTTCTTCGGTTAATTTGCCTTCTGAATTATTGGTGAAATTGCATGCCGGCGGAAGAAGATGATACGTAGTCTCGTAAGAGAGACACGCCAGAGCCATCTGCTTGATATTGTTGCCGCACTGCATCTTTCGACCTGATTCGCGAGCCGCGTTGATTGCCGGCAGCAGCATGGCAATCAATACGCCCATAATCGCGATAACAACCAAAAGTTCAACCAGCGTAAAGGCGCTGCGACAAAAGTATGCCCGGAATTGTTTACGATTTGATTTGACGTTCATTTTATAACAGTTCATGATTAAAATCTCTCGGAATAGCGCGTAAAACTTTCGATTGCGGTTATGCCATGAACAAAATCCAAAACGTCCCGCAACTCGAATTATGTCTGTTAGTACATATCGCCTTTAACGGTTTGCTGATCGTTGGAAAGAATCAGTTTGTCCCAAACGGTCATATATTGAGCTCGAGTGTCCATGTTTTTGATATTGGCTTCGTCCTGGTTGCCGGCGCACTGGACAGAGTCTGAAATCCAGTGAACGGACGCGTCGCAAAACGCAGTTTGAACGCCGCCGGCGTGAGAGGACCGGGTTGTCGCCTGGTCGCCCCCGGAAGAGCTTGTGTAACAGGGCATTTTCAAACGAGGTTTGCTGTTGTCGCTGTTGCAGCCCCACGTGTCGTCAGAGGCGGCTATCAAACAGTTTGGACCGGGGCAGTCTCCCCACCAGGCGTTGCACGCAGTAATACTGGAACCTGGAATTCCAATCGCCCATACGCCGCGGGAGTCGACGCTGTTCATTCCAGCCCGAAGTTCGCTGAGCAAAATTGTATTGGAAACGCCATCGCGAACGTCAGCCTGACCAATACTGCGGTGTATGCCGGAAACGCCTCTGTTGTGAGTGTATCCCCATTGTCTGGCGCCTTCGTTATTAAATGGATAAACTCTGGCAAATCGCGCTCCCATATTGATGGCGTAGTTGCCGCGGGCGTATTCTCGACCGTTGCCGTTAGCTGGCGAAAACTTGTTTCGCGTCGAAACGTCA
>JAZRTH010000904.1:0-6265 GCA_045651945.1 Thermoguttaceae bacterium | reverse complement strand
CCCAGAACGACAACTTCGACTTCGTCGCCGAGGCTGACCAGTTCGTTTGGATGGTTGATGCGCTTCGTCCAGGACATCTCGGAAATGTGGATAAGTCCTTCGATTCCTTCTTCGAGTTTGGCAAAGGCGCCGTAATTGGTGATGCTGACGATCGTTCCCTTGACTTTGGCGCCAACGGGATACTTTTCGGCAACCTGTTCCCACGGGCTGGGCTGCTTCTGCTTCAGACCGAGAGAAATCTTTTCCTTTTCGCGATCGATGGACAGAATCTTAACTTCGATCTGATCGTCAATTTTGAGCATTTCAGACGGATGGTTAATGCGTCCCCAAGACATGTCTGTAATGTGGAGCAGACCGTCGATGCCGCCCAGGTCTACAAACGCGCCGAAATCGGCGATGTTCTTGACCGTACCCATGCGAAGCTGACCTTCCTGGAGTTCGGAGAGGAGCTTCTGCTTTTGTTCTTTGCGTTCTTCTTCAATCAGAGCGCGACGGCTGACAACGATGTTGCGGCGCGCTTCGTCGATTTTGAGAACGCCGCACTTGATCGGCTTGCCGATGAAATCCGCAATGTCGCTTGGACGACGGATGTCAACCTGAGAGGCGGGCAAAAAGACGTTGACGCCGATATCGACCAGCAAACCACCCTTGATTTTGCGGGTAACTTCGCCTTCGACGATGTCGCCTTCGTGGACCTGCTTCATGACGTTTTCCCAAGCTTCGATCTTTTCTGCCTTGCGCTTGGAGAGCATAATCATGTCGCGGTTCTCTTGCGGCTTTTCGGATTCTTCATCTTCTTCGATGAGAGCTTTGACTTTCTGACCAACCTGAGGCGCTTCTTCGTCTTCGCCCCATTCATCGCGTTTAATTGCGCCTTCGCTCTTGGAACCGATGTCTACCAGAACGAATTCTTTGTCAATGCGAACGATAACGCCTTCTACGATGCAGTTAGGACCAAAATCTTCCGGAGTGCGCCATTCTTTACCTGCATCCAGGTCCTGATTTTCCAACGCCTGGTTGAGTTCAGCTTCCCAATCCGCAAGACCTGCGGCTGCGTCCAAATTGTGCACCAAATTACGATTAACCATTGAAAATTACCTATGAAACCGATGACAGGGCGCGTCTGACGGTTCCGACTGTTTTATCTTGTGGACGCCCTTCTTTTTCGGCGGTTCGCTTTGATCCGCAAAACGAAAAAGAGCATTTATTATGTTTGTTGCGATTCTGTATATTGAGAACTCCTCAATTATATCGCAAATACATAGTCCACTAAATATACCAGATTTGACGAATTTCTCAAGGGGGTGGAAAAGTTTTTTTGAAAAATTTTAAAAACTAATACAAAAAATGCTCAAGTTGAAAATTTCGACGCCATTTCAAAGATGTTTTGGCAAAATGGATAAGTCGGGAATTGTGGATAATACTGTTGCTCGTTCAGATTCTTATCGCGTTTCGTAAAGTTGAATACGAACAGCGGTTATGAAAACCCCGTTTAAAATAGAAAATGGGCGTGCATGGACTCGAACCATGGACCTCGTCCTTATCAGGGACGCGCTCTAACCAAACTGAGCTACACGCCCGCAATGTTTAATTCATGAAGTTTTTCCTTCAAGATTTTAATAGGATAAACTTTTTTGAGAAATTGTCAATGGGGAGGGGAGAAAGTTTTAAAAAACGAATCGAAATAGCCCTTTTGGGGATGCAAAACCGTAAATTTGCCTGTCTTAACAGAATCGTTTGACGAAAATTTGCTTTTTTTCGGGTCTTTGCCCTGTACAATGTTGGAATTATACGTTATAATTAGGAATCGAAAAACGAGAGGGACGAGTTTGCTCGTCGCTAATTCTCGCAACTCGCAATTTAGATTATTCACTTTCCATTATTCATTTCAATTAACATGTGGTACGATCCGTTTAAATCGATAATTCGTCAAGACGAACCGTTAGCCATGCACACGTGGTTCCAGAGCGGCGGCATGGCGGAATTTTACGCTCAACCGGAAACGCAAGCTCAGACGGCTGATTTGGTCGCTGCGGCGTCGGAAGCCGGTATTCAGATTCGACTTTTGGGCGAGGGTTCAAACGTCCTCATTCGCAACGACGGCGTTTCTGGGCTGGTTATCAGTCTGGACAGCCCAGCGTTTAAGGAAATCGTTGTTGACGGGAATTGCATCAAGGCGGGCGCAGCGGCTCGATTGGGGCGCGTTGTTACTACCGCTGTTCATGCCGGATTGGCGGGGCTGGAAGATTTTATCGGCGTTCCCGGGTCAATCGGCGGGGCGCTGCACGTTCACGTTGCCGCCAACATGACAAAAATCAGCCGCTGTCTTAAATCTACGCTTGAAATGGATTTTCAGGGAAAGATTTTCGATAAAACCGCAGAGGAGCTGGCGACGACGTATCAGGATAAGTCCCTCAACTCGCTCATTATTCTTGAGACGCTCTTTGAACTGGAGCCGGACGATCCCAAAGCGCTTGCTCAACAGATGCAAAAACGCTGGATTCTGAAAAAATCCCAGCAGCCGATGAGTTTCCAGTGCTGCGGACGCATTTTCAAAAGCCCGACAGGCGCGTCGGCTGGCGAACTTATCGACCGCGCCGGACTCAAAGGCGCCCGCATCGGCGGAGCCGTCATTTCAGAACGTCACGCAAATTACATCATTGCAGAACCAGAATGTTCGTCGGAAGACATTATGCGCCTGATTGACCTCGTTCGCGATCAGGTTCATAAACGAACGGACGTCCTGCTGGATCTGGAACTGGAAATTTGGTAATGGAGGCAGTAGCTAGAAGCTCCTAGCTTCTAGCTACTAGCTTGGTTATTTTAGTTTCAGGCTTTAATTATAAACGCTAAGAACTACGAATGCACAAGCTAACGGCTAGAAGCTAATAGCTAGCAGCTATACTCGCAACTCATTAAATTCATGCAACTATTATTCATTCTCCTGCTGACGCTTTCAACCAGCGCGGTGGCTCAAGACGTTACCGCTGACGCAGCCGCAGATGCAACGCCGGCTCCCGTTGAAAGCGTTCAACCGCAGCCGTCAGCCCCGGCGCCTCAAACAGAAGTTCAAACTCAGTCTACTTTTTGGACGGTTATTAAAGCGGGCGGAACGATCGGTTTGCTTATCTTTGCTTTGTCGATTGCCAGTTTGACGTTAGCGATTGACCAGATCAGAAAGCTCCGAAAGTCGGCGTTCATGCCGGACGGGTTGGCTCAGCAGACGCGCGATCTGATTTCTCAAGGTCAGCTGTTACAGGCGGATCAGCTGTGTCGACAGTCGCCTTGCTGTTTGTCGTACGTGATTAACGCCGGTTTGACGGAAGCGGACGGGGACTGGACGGACATCGAAAAGGCTCTGGAAGATTCGCTGGCTGAGCAGTCGGCGCAGTGCGGACGGAAAATAGAAATCCTGTCGGTAATCGGAAACATCGCCCCGATGTTAGGGCTGTTGGGAACGGTCGTCGGCATGGTTTACGCCTTTAGCGAACTGGCAAACACGCAGGGAACCCCCAAACCGGCGGAGTTGGCGCAGGGCATCTATCTGGCTCTTGTTACAACGGTTGAAGGGCTTATTGTCGCCATTCCTTCTTTGGCGGCGTTCGCCTATTTCCGTAGTCGATTGGATCAGATTATTACAGAAGTCGCGTTTCAGGCGCAGTACGTTTTCATCCCGTTAAAACGACAGCTTCGCGCCGGTCGCCGCGTTGGATCTACCATTCAGGCTCCGCCCAAAAAGAGCTGATTAGGAATGAGTAGCGAGTTGCGAGAGATTTTGTGAGGTGCGAGAGATTTTGTGAGGTGCTTGCGTCTACTGCCTACTGCCTCTTGCCTACTGCCTAATTCTTCAACGCTTTTCTCGCCGCTTTTTTAACGTAGACGTTATCGTCTTCAACCGCTTTGACGACGGCGGATTCGGCGTCTTTGTTGTCCATCGCCAGCCCTAAAGCGCGAATCGCCCAAACGCGAGTCTTGGCATTTTCGGCTTCCGCCAACGGCAGAACGCTTTCAACGGGAATTGCATAGTCGTTTGCAATTCCTTTTTCTTTGTACAGACAAATAGCGCGCAAAGCGCGGAAACGGGCGACGTCGTTTTCATTTGCCAGCAAACCGTGTACGACGTCGTACTGCTTTTTGAGCATAAGAATCGTTCCGCAGTCGCGGGCGATGTCGTCTGAACTGGATTTTTCCAGAAGAATCGCCATCGTTCTATAGAAATCAGACAGGTCTTTGGACTCGTCCTGCGCCAGGGAAATCAGTTCCGACAGCGCGGCGATACGATTGAGCGTTGAGTTCTTTTTGAGCATTGCCAGCAAAGCGTCTTTTCCCTTCTGAGCGTTTGGCGAGTCCGCCGGGGCGACTTTCCATAACGCCGCTGCGACCGCAGCTTTGACAGGTTCAATCAATTCCGATTGCGGGGCGTCGCCGGATTCCGGCTCCGAGCCGTCAAGCGGTTTCCCGTCCAGCAGAGCGGACAACGATTCCGCCGCCGACTCCGCCTCTGATCCAAAGGCGCCTAACGCCTGAGCCGTGCAAATGCGAACGGCGTCCATTTTGGATTTGAGCGCTTCGGTCAATGCGGGAACGGCATTTTTGTCCTGAATTCTCCCCAGCGCCCAGGCGCAGACCGCTCGCGTATACTCGTATTCTTTAATATCCAGCAGCCGTTCGCACAACGCGTCGACGGCGGACGCAGCCGGCGCCCCGATTTCTCCCAAGGCGTACCCGGCATACCATCGCGTTCTGTTTTGAAGGTTTTCCGTCGATTCCGTTTTGGTCAGTCGCCCCGTCCAGTACGCGGCGTCTTTGCCGTTAAACGTTCCCTCCTGAGCAAAGAGGATTGTCGAGAATAACGTCAGCAGAGTAATAAGTATCGTTCGCATTTTAGGGAATGGGGTTAGGCGTTGAAGCCGCTAGCTGTTAGCTCCTAGCTATTAGCTTGTGCATCCGTAGTTCTTAGCGTTAATATTTAAAGTCTGAAATAAAAATAACCAAGCTAGAAGCTAGCAGCTAGTAGCTAAAAGCTCCTTACTGCATCCAAATATCCGGCAGGTTTCGGCAATGTTCAGCCGCGTCCATGCCGTAGCCGTAGAGGAACCGGTCGGGAGCGGGCATTCCGGGGAAATCGACCACAACGTTGGCTTCTCGCCGTTGAGTTTTGTCGATCAGCGCGGCAATCTTAACCGACGATGCGCCGTTTCGCATACAGTATTCCCGCAGTTTGTTAATCGTCCAGCCGGAATCGACGATGTCTTCGATGAGCAACACGTGCCGCCGTTCCATGCTTATGGACGACGAATGTTGAATGGTAACCGTCCCGCTGGTATGAGTGGCGTTTCCGTAACTGGACGCTCGAATGAAATCGATATCGAGTGGCGTTTTCATTTCGCGGACGAGGTCGGCGGCGAAAATAACGGCGCCTTTCAAAATGGCGATCGCCAGCAGCGGCCGTTCCGGCGTACAGACCCCGACGGGGGAATACCATTCGTCAATCTGTCGAGCGATGCTTGAAACGTGTGCAGCTATCTCTTTCGCGGAATACAAGATTTTCGGTTCCATGGCTTTTCTCCTTTCATACACATCATTATAATCAGATGAGAATATTTTACAAGAGGCGCGACGAGAAGATTAGAACAAGAAAGCGAAGCAAATTATTCCTGCAATTGCACATTGTTGAGTCCGGTTCGCGGGCGTGTCGAGCGCCGAAGAAATTTTAATCATAAAGAACACAAAGAATACAAAGAAATGGAACACGGTCGGCGAGCCGGGAACGTCAGTTCCCGGGCAAAAAGAACTGCGTTAGCAGTTCAATATTTCTAGCCGTGGGTGAAACCCACAGAAAAACGATTAACAAGATTCTCTATAATCGAGTCAACCTCTTTTCTATCCCCCAGCGCCAAAAGGCGCTGGAGGATAGAAAAGAGTATTTGTCGATGTTTTTATTTTACGTCATTCTTCCGTGGGCTGAAGCCCACGGTTACAAAGGTTGCGTCCTTTCAGGACGCGATTCAGTTTCTCATCTTATCTATCTTCGCAAAAAATTTTTGTGGCTCACGATCAAGAGCGGAAAACATACAAAAAACGGGGAACGTCTAACGACGTTCCCCGTTTTGATTATTCTTTGTATTGCAAGAGGTTATTGGACGTTGACGCCCTTTACTGGAAAAACGCGTCGATTTCAGCTTTGCTGGATTTGAGCTGGGCTTTGATTTGGAGGGCGTTTTTTTGCTGCGTCAGGACGTCTTTTTTGAACGTCTGGAGCTGG
>JAZRTH010000903.1:0-2994 GCA_045651945.1 Thermoguttaceae bacterium | reverse complement strand
CAATCATCACCGGCGCGTCGAGCGGACTCGGTCTCGCCTACGCCAAGCAGTTGGTTAAAAAGAACGACGTCGTTGTGCTTTGCGCTCGAAACGAAGAACGCTTGGCGAAAGCGAAAGAGGAACTGCTTCTCCTTGCGCCAAGCGCTCAGATTGAAACGATGAGCGTTGACCTGTCAACCTTTGACGGAATCGACGCTCTGGCGAGCCGGGTTGCGTCTACTCCCGATTTGGAATGGATGATCAACAACGCCGGTTTCGGACTGGGCGGGCAGATCTATCCAGACAACGACGTCAAGCGTTCGACCGACATGCTTGTAACGCACTGCGCCGCTGTTGAGAGATTGTCGTACGAGGCGGCGAAGGTCATGAAAGCCAACGGACGAGGCTATATTCTCAACACGTCGTCCATCGGCGCGTTTTTTGTTGGAAAGGGCTGCGTTGATTACGCCGCGACCAAAGCGTACGTCGTTTCGTTTACTCGCGGCTTGGCGCGCGACCTGAAAGGAACCGGCGTTCGAGCGGTTGTCTTGTGCCCCGGATTCGTCAGAACGGGATTTCATTCCACGCCGGAAATGCTGGTTGACAAAGACCTCTACGGAAAGATTCCCAACTGGCTCTGGATGGACGCCGACTGGGTTGTTAAGAAAGCGATTCGCTGCGCCGAACGCGGCTCGACGGTTATGCTTGTCCCGTCGATTGTATACAAATGCGCCGTCTTTTTCCTGAGAAGACTTTGGGTGTAATGAGAAGGAGAACAAAATGAAAAAACGCAGCGTCAAAGTTTTTACGATAATCGCTCTTTGCATTCTGATTTTTGTTCTCCTGGCGATTTTGTCATACTATTGTCTTTTTAGAAGCTCTTTTTTAAAAGACGGGAATAAACAGATTGATCCTCAAAATCAAACGGATTATTTATCCAAAGGAATTCTCGAAGTCGAATTTCAGCCCTGTAAATCAGAGGACGCTGACAGAATCGGCGCTATCCGACATTATGCGGAAATATATCCTGATGAAATATACGCCGGCGATTCATTCTATGTTGTTATAAAAGCAAAAAACCTCTCAGACGCCCCCGTTGAATACGGCTGTCATATACTGCATTACACCTTATCGATTGCCGATTTCGACGCCGCCGAATGTCAACAGCGTCTTAAAGCGTATCAGGAAAACGTGAATGCGTATTACGACGATATTAAAAGTAACAAACTGATTCCCATTTTAACGCCCTCAAGAATGGTGGACATAGGCGTTCCATTCAAAATTGCAGCGCATTCTGACGTCGTGGAAGATAAACGACGATTTGAGATTCCGTATCTGAATCAATGGGAATTGCCTTCCTGGCGCAGGACGCTTCAGACGCTTGACCCGCAGGGAACGACCGTCAATCTTTTGCTGTTCATTCGGGAGTATGACGAATTGGCGCTTATTCCGATTAAAATCAAACCGCGTCCAGAACGTGAAATGCAGCTTTTGGATAAATGGCATGCGGAAATGAGCAAGCAGAAAGACTTTTTATTCGTTCCGAAGGATAAAGAATGGGAACCGTCTGCTGACAAAAATATCTCATATATAACAATACATGGAACGAGTTTTTTTCCCAGCCGCGTTCCGATTGCGTATTTCAATGGTCGCGATGGCTTTTACAAACCTTCCAGCTCCAACGCGCCCAAGACGATTCAAGATTGGCGAGATCTGGAGTCGTCGCTTGTCTTGTCTACAATGCGAGACGAAATCAGAATGACTCGTTTGTTGCTGGAGTATTACGACGCGTCAGGGGAAAAACAGGATAAAAAACTGGAGGAAATACAAACGTGGCTGGAATCGCTGCCGGCGGCTCAGTCGTCAATTCTCGTGCGCTATTACGACGCCCCGAAAGATTCTCCGCTTTACGAATCCGCTCAGAAAATAAAGCCTGTAATCGAGAAATTTGGTTCATCAGGAAACTGCGTACCTAACAGCTTTTGAGCGGGGCAGTCCGTTCACGGATTTGACGGATGAAACGGATTTTCGCCGATTATGCAATTGACAAACCAATGTTCACTCTGGAATTATAGATTTTTAATCACGAAAAACACGATAGATTATTCTCAAATTCTTTTCGTGTGTTTTGTGTATTTCGTGGCTAAGAAATATTTCGGAGCAATTAAAACGCCCGTTTTTTAGATAACAGGTACGCACTGGTCGGATGAACTCTTTATTTTTAAAACTTTGCGAACTTTGCGTGAGGCTTTTCTTTTTTTCGCAAAGACAGACGGTTTTCTATTCCCTATTCCCTACTCCCTTTACTTCTGCCAGATCGGCAAGTAGTTGTTTTCCAACTGCAGGACGATTAACGCCATGGCGGTGGCATAGTCTTTGGAGAACTCGCTTGACCAGCTGCCGTCGGGGTTTTGAGCGGCGAGTAAAACCGGGACGATGCGGTTTCGCCACATCTGCCAGTCTTTTTGCTGTTGTCTGAACGCTCCGGAAAGATAATAGATCGCGTAGTACGGATAGTCTTCGTTAAATCCCGGCAGCGGCGACTGCGCCTTTTTGGCGAACGCGGTTTGAAGCTGTCGGTTGAGGTAATCAAACGATTTTCCCAGCGCAGGGTTGTCGTTCTGCCCGGCGGAATACAGCGCAGCGACAACCGCAGCGGAGCGGGGCAGGGCGCTTTCTCCAGACGGACTCATGTACATGAACCCGCCGTCGCTGTTCTGTCGCGCCAAGAGATATTTTACCGCCCGGTCGATTGTTTCCGCCGGGACGTCTCGCCCAGCGTTTCGCGCCGCTCGCAAAGCCATGACCTGGCACGCTGTTACAGAAACGTCAGCGTCATTTTTCACAGGGAAGTATCGCCAGCCGCCCTCATCGTTTTGAGAAGCGATTATCAGCTTGACCGCCCGATCGAGAACGGGAATCAGGTCGTCGCCCTGGTACATTCCCGCCGTTTCCGCCAGAAAGAGCGTCGCAAACCCGTGTCCGTACATGGGTCGAAACGAGCCGTCTGCGTCT
>JAZRTH010000902.1:0-1860 GCA_045651945.1 Thermoguttaceae bacterium | reverse complement strand
ACGAGGAAGTCAGCCGCACGCGGCGAATTCCGCAGGGAACGGACTCGATTTCTCCCGCGCCTCATCACGACATTTACTCGATTGAAGACCTGCGCCAGCTCATTTACGCCATTAAAGAGGCGACCAACTACACGAAGCCGGTTTTCGTCAAGATCGCAGCGGTTCACAACGCAGCGGCGATTGCGTCTGGAACGGCGCGGGCGGGCGCGGACGCGATTGTCATCGACGGCTTTCGCGGAGGCACCGGCGCCGCCCCAACTCGCGTTCGAGACAACGTCGGCATCCCGGTTGAACTGGCTCTGGCGGTTATTGACCAGCGGCTGCGAGACGAGGGAATTCGACAGCAGGTTTCCCTTATCGCGACAGGGTCGATTCGCTGTTCAACCGACGTCGTCAAAGCGATCGCCCTGGGCGCCGACGCGGTTTACATCGCGTCCGCCGCGCTGATTTCTCTGGGCTGTCACATGTGCCGAAACTGCTATACCGGCAAGTGCAACTGGGGAATCGCCACGCAGCGGGAAGACCTCACCCGCCGGCTCAATCCTGAACACAGCTACCATCGCGCCGTCAATTTGATCAACGCCTGGACGCACGAGATTACGGAAATCATGGGCGGAATGGGCATCAACGCCGTCGACTCCCTGCGATCCAACCGGAAAGCTCTCCGGGGAATCGGACTCAACGACTCCGAACTGCGAGTTTTGGGTATCAGCGCCGCGGGCGAATGAGCTGCTAGCCCCTAGCTGCTAGCTATTAGCTTGATAAACCAGATTCTTGCATTGTCGCAAGAATCAAGAAAATCAAACTAGCGGCTAGGAGCTAGAAGCTAAAAGCTTCAAGTATAACCGAATAAAACAAAATAAGTTTACATAAAGAGTTTAAATTATGAAAAAAGTATATCCCAATGAAGACTGGTGCCTGGGGTGCAAGCTGTGCGAAGTCTATTGCGCTGCGGCTCATTCCCCATACCGAGACGTTCACGTTGCGTTTGACACGCCGGACGGACGCAAACCCACCGCCGCAATCGTGGTCGAGGGCGACGTCAAACATTCGATTGCTATCAGCTGCCGGCATTGTCCGGACGCGCCGTGCGTTGAAGCCTGTATTTCCGGCGCGATGCAAAAGACGGAAGACGGCATGGTTTGGTGCGATACGATGCGATGCGTCGGCTGTATGACCTGCGTTTTGATTTGTCCCTACGGGGCGGTTCACAAAGGCGAAGGCATGAAGACTGTTACAAAATGCGACCTGTGCTCCTGTACGGGAGAACCGGAATGCGTCCGCCACTGCCCGGCATTTGCCCTTGAGTATCGAGAGGAGGAATCAGCATGAGTCCACTGAAATCCGTTTCGAAGAAGTCCGTCACGCCAGTCAAGTATTTGATTATCGGCAACTCGGCGGCTGGCGTCGCCGCTGTCGAGTCCATTCGTCAGTACGACAAAACCGGGACGCTGGCTGTCGTTTCCGACGAGCCGTGGCATACGTATTCCCGCCCGCTGATTTCCTATCTGCTGGAAGGGAAAACGACTCAGGAGAAGATGCGCTATCGCGGCGATTCGTTCTATGAAAGATACGCCGTCGATACGTACCTGGGCGTTCGCGCTGAAAAACTCGATACGAAAAAGCGAACTGTAACGCTGTCGGACGGCGTCGCTTTGAAGTACGAAAAGCTGCTTCTGGCAACCGGCAGCGTTCCGTTCGTACCGCCGATTAGCGGCTGTCCGGCGCCCAACACAGGCAAAGGCGTTTACACGTTTATCAAGCTGGCAGACGCGCTGGCTCTGCAGGAAACCGTTACAGCGTCAACGCAGGTCGTCGTTATCGGCGGCGGCTTGACGGGCGTCAAGGCGACAGAGGGCT
>JAZRTH010000901.1:0-11629 GCA_045651945.1 Thermoguttaceae bacterium | reverse complement strand
GAACTTTTCCGCTTGCGGCGCAAACTTCTTGCCGGCGTCATTTAACAGCTTGGAGTCGACGTCGCAAATAGCAACGATGTTTTCGTGAGCGGCGTTGATTGCCTTGAAGTGATCTGCGCCTCGCATGCCGGCGGTGCCGACAAAAGCGATATTGAGTTTATCGCTGGGGGCTTTATC
Organism: Thermoguttaceae bacterium; assembly: GCA_045651945.1. Taxonomy (GTDB): domain Bacteria; phylum Planctomycetota; class Planctomycetia; order Pirellulales; family Thermoguttaceae; genus RUG11551. Next base: position 11,452 of record JAZRTH010000901.1, on the reverse strand, counting down.
CTGGCAGAACGCGGGAACGGAAACGTTAGCGGCTGCCAAAGAAGCGGCAACTGCGCCGGTCTTCAAAAAATCACGACGTGAAAAACGACTGGACATAAGTGTCTCCTTTCGTGGATTATAATTAAATAAAGTAAAAGTTGCGCGTAAAGGAGCTTTTAGCTATTAGCTCCTAGCCTCTAGCTTTTCTTAATTGCTTCCAACGTTAAAAGTAAAAGCCGAGGCGCTCAAACAACCAAGCTAACAACTAGAAGCTAGCAGCCAGGAGCTTCCCTCCTACTGCTTTATATAAAGTATAATCGATTCCCTGCTGAATTGCAACGGTTATAATGTAAAAATGGGAAGTTTTTTGGAAATTTCCGGTATTTTTTTCGTTGTAAAGCGAAATCTTGCCGGTTTTGGCGTTGGCTCTCCCTTGTAAAAAAAAGAAATTGTGGTAAATTGGAAGTAAGTTTATGGTTTCAAAATACGCGATTGTTCGCTAGCAGGAACAAATACGCTGATTCCAAAACCTCTGGAGCGGTGGCTGAGTGGCCGAAAGCGTCGGTTTGCTAAACCGATGAAGGAGTACTCCTTCCGCAGGTTCGAATCCTGTCTGCTCCGGTTTCGTAAAGGAGACAGGAAAACGAGAGTTTTTTCGGTCTCCTTTTTTTAGTTGCGAGTTGGCGAGCCGGGGTGCGTAAGCCCCCGGAAGAACCGCGCAGCGGTTCAATAATAGTGAGTTGCGAGTTTGTTCGCCTGACGGCGAATGCGTAATTCCGCTCCCGTTGGTCGCTCCATTACCGCCTTTCATCTATTGGCTATTCTCAACGTTTCCTATGTCCAAGAAAATCCGCGCCAACTTCCGTAAGAACCGCAACGCGCCGCCGCGTAAAAACGACTGGCTTCGTCAGTACGAGGAAAACGGCGGGTCGACGCTGGAAAACGAGGCGTCAAGCGAACGCATCGTCGGTCGCGGCAAGCAGTCTAAAAAGCTGACCGTGAAGGGCGAGGCGCTTCAGTCGGACGCGTCTACCGGGTTTAACGTTGAACTGGAAGTCGATCTGTCTCTCTGCCGCGCCGGGCGAATTCTCTCGACGCACGGGCTGAACAGTTTCGTTTCCGACGACCTGACCGGCGACGTCTATCGATGTCAGATTCGGCGTCTGCTCAAAACGCTTTCAACCGGACAGCGCAACCCGGTCGTGGCGGGCGACCGCGTTCTGTTCAGACCGGCTCCGCAAAGCGACATAAACGAAGGGTTTATTGAACGAATCGAGCCGCGGCAAGGCGTCTTGTGCCGAACGAGCTGGAAGAAACAGCACGTCATTGCCGCCAATATTGATCAGGCGTTTATTATCGCTTCCGCCGCCGAACCGGAAATCAAGCCGAATCTGATTGACCGCATTATTCTCACCGCCGAGAAAGTCAACCTCAAGCCGATTGTCTGTATTAACAAAATTGACCTCGTTGACCCAGCAGCGTTTCAGCCGCTGGCGGGCGTGTACGCGTCGATGGGGCTGGACGTTCTGTTCCTGTCAACGAAAACCGGACAGGGAATCGAGGAATTCAAAAGAGCCTTGGCGGGAAAGGCGTCTGTCGTTACCGGACAAAGCGGAGTGGGGAAATCGTCGCTGCTTAACGCCGTCGATCCGACTCTCCAGTTAAGAACTCAGCAGGTCAGCGACGAAAACGAAAAGGGAAAGCATACGACCACCGCCGCCCGGCTGTACAAAATCAACGCCTCCGACTCTGTTACATCTTACGTTCTCGACACGCCCGGCATCCGCTCGTTCCATCTGTGGGACGTCATTCCGGAAGAGGTCGCCGGATTCTATCGGGACATTCGCCCATTTGTCAGCCAATGCCAGTTTGACGACTGTACTCATACTCACGAAACGGGCTGCGCCGTCAAAGCCGCCGTCGGAAACGGTCTAATCGACGCCCGCCGTTACGATTCCTACTGCCAGATTTTCGCCGGCGAACTGGAAGAAGAGGAAGAAGAAAACAAGTAACGGACAATTGGCAACGGCATACCCTTAATGAGAGCAAACAAGGGTTTTATAAAGACAAATTAAAACGAGAAGTTTTTTGAACGCGCATAACTCCATTCATATTTGTTCAGGCGTCTTCCAATTTCTCAAACTTCGTGTATAATACAATATAGTTTTCTAAAACATTTCACTTTTAACCCTGGAGGCAATTCATGGATTCCAAAGCGTTATTTAAGATCGGGTACGGGCTGTACGTTGTAACAGCGCAGGAAAACGGCAAAGACAACGGCTGCATTTCCAACACGTTTATTCAGGTTACCGGCGATCCCTGCCGCGTCAGCGTTACGCTCAACAAGAGCAACTACACCACCGGCATGATCGAACGAACCGGCGCGTTCAACGTCTCGATTATTTCGCAAAGCGCGACCTTTGACCTGTTCAAACGCTTTGGATTCCAGAGCGGCAAGACGGTTGACAAGTTCGCCGACTTCACCGCCCCGCGCAAGGCGAACGGCATCCTGGCAGTTGAAGACGCTGCCAACGCGGTTTTCTGCTGCAAGGTTTTCCAGACCGTCGACCTGGGAACGCATTTGATGTTCTTTGCCGACGTCGAAGATGCTGAAGTCCTTTCAACCGTTCCGACGGCTACGTATACGTACTATCAGGAACACATCAAGCCGGCGCCGAAAAAGGCGACAAAAACCCGCTGGGTCTGCCCGGTCTGCGGTTACGTCTACGAAGGCGAAACGATGCCGGACGATTTTGTTTGCCCGTGGTGCAAGCATGCAGGAAGCGAATTCGTCAAGGAAACCGCAGACGCGTCGAACGCCGCTCCGAGCCTCAAGGGAAGCAAGACGGAAGCGAACCTCGAATACGCCTTTGCCGGCGAGTCCATGGCGCGCAACAAGTACACGTATTTCGCCAGTCGGGCGAAGAAAGACGGCTATGAACAAATCGCCGCTCTGTTTGAGCTGACCGCCAACAACGAAAAGGAACACGCCAAGCTCTGGTTCAAGGCTCTGGACGGCATCAACGGCACGCTGGAAAACATCAAGGCAGCCGCCGCGGGCGAGCACGAAGAATGGACGGACATGTACAAGCGGTTTGCGGAAGTCGCGCGCGAAGAAGGGTTTACGGAACTGGCTGACCAGTTTGCCGCCGTCGCCCTGATTGAAAAACGACATGAAGAGCGATACCTCAAACTGGCTCAAAACATCGAACAGGGCGAAGTTTGGGTTCGCACCGGCGAACGACGCTGGGAATGCCGCAACTGCGGACACGTTTATATCGGCGACAAAGCCCCGGACGTCTGCCCGGTCTGCAAGCACCCGCAGGCGTTCTTCGAAATTGAAGCGGAAAACTACTAATTCTCATTGACCCTTGCGGCTTTATGCCGCAGGGTATTCAAGTTGAATTAAAATTAATTGGCAGCTCCCGGGAACTGACGTTCCCGGCTTGCCTGCCGTTTTTCGTAACATCACACTGAATAAACGCTTACCTTTTACAAACAGAAATGCGTTTTCAATTTTGGCTGTCATTCCAGGAATCGCCAAAACCATCTCGCACCCCTATTTTATCTTTATCTTCCCTCCCGGGTTGAAATAAAAGTTTTTTTTGATATAATCTGCGTAATAAAATATAGAATCGTTTGAGCTGAAACAGCGCCGATTCAATTTACCCCTAACATACCCAGGTAAAATTCATGAAAGTATCCATTGGCAGCGACCATCGCGGAATCGACACCCGTCATCAGGTCGCTCAAATCCTTGCTTCGCTGGGTCATACTGTAGACGACTGTGGAACGAACAGCAGTGGAAGCGTAGATTATCCAGACATTGCGGCGCAGGTGGCAGAGAAAGTCAGCTCTGGCGTCAGCGACCGCGGTATTTTGATTTGCGGAACCGGTATCGGCATGTCGCTGGCGGCTAATAAATTCCGAGGCGTTCGCGCAGCGGTTTGCCAAGACGAGCTTTTTGCAGAAATCAGCCGACGGCACAATGACCTCAATATTTTGTGTCTGTCTGGAGACACAATCAGTCAAAACACCCTTCCTCGCATCATCGACACCTGGATGAAAACGCCATTTGACGGCGGTCGACATCAGGTTCGAATCGATAAAATCAAAGCCCTGGAAGACGCCAATTTTAAACCGAAAAACTAAGCGTTCCAGCCGCGCCGCTTAAACGCGCGGACTGTTGCCTGCTATTCCCTAAAACTTAACCAATATTAATAATAACTTCGCCATGCTTCGAACTGATGAAATCCTTTCGACAATTGAAATGCTTCATGCGGAACATCTTGACGTCCGCGCTGTAACGCTGGCTTTGAACGTCAACGATTGCGCAGCTTCAAGCGTAGACCTTGTTTGTGACAAACTTCGCAACAAGATTCGCAAATACGCCGGTCGTCTTGTCGAAACGTGCGACAAAATCGGCGCGAAGTACGGCATCCCCGTTATCAACAAACGCGTTGCGCTGTCGGCAGTGTCGCAGATTCTTGCCGGTCACGGCCGTTCCGCCGGATTGCAAATCGCCAAAGCTCTGGACAAATCGGCTCAGGAATGCGGCATCGACTTTGTCGGCGGCTATTCCGCGTACGTCCAAAAGGGAATTACCGTTTCCGATCAGATTATTATCGACACTCTGCCGGAAGTTTTATCTGAAACGAAACAGGTTTGCGCGTCCGTTAACGTTGCCTCTCGCAAGGCGGGCATCAACATGAACGCCGTCAAGCAGATGGGCGTTATTGTCAAAAAGATTGCTCAGGCGACAGAAAGCTCTCGCGGGTTCGGCGCGGCGAAGTTGGTTATTTTCTCCAACGTTCCGGAAGATTCGCCCTTTATGGCTGGCGCGGTTGCCGGCAACGGCGAAGGCGAAGCGGCGATTAACATCGGCGTTTCCGGGCCCGGCGTTGTGTCGTCTGCTCTTAAACGACGTCTGGAAATGGAACCGAACGCAACGCTCGACGAACTGGCAGAAGAAATCAAGATTACCAGTTTCCGCGTTACCCGCTGCGGAGAGCTTATCGGCCGCGAAGTTGCCAAAGCTCTGGGAATCGAATTCGGCATTGTCGACTTGTCGCTGGCGCCTACGCCTATGATCGGCGACAGTATCGGCGAAATTCTCAAAGCGCTGGGAATCGCTCGCATTGGCGCGCCGGGATCAACCGCGGCTATCGCCATGCTCAACGACGCCGTTAAAAAAGGCGGGTTGTTCGCGTCCAGTTCCGTTGGCGGTCTTTCCGGCGCGTTCATCCCCGTCAGCGAAGACTCTACTCTGGCGGACGCCGTCGGACAGGGACATCTGGTTTTGGAAAAGCTCGAAGCCATGACTGCCGTCTGCTCGGTTGGTTTGGACATGGTTCTCATTCCCGGCGACACCGCCCCGGAAACCATCTCTGCGATTATTGCAGACGAAATGGCGATTGGCGTTATCAACAACAAAACGACAGCCGCCCGACTCATTCCCGTTCCCGGCGCGAAAGCCGGCGACATCATCGACTTCGGCGGTCTTTTCGGCAGCGCCCCGATTTTGGACGTCCGCAACAACGAAGGCTCCAACGCCTTTATCAACCACGCCGGACGCATCCCCGCCCCGCTGCAGTCATTGGGGAACTAAAATTAATGTGAGAAGCGTTAGTTATTCTCATATTCTCAATAATTAACGCTTCTCTATTCTGTAATTTACGCCGTTCAACTTACAACAATATCATTCAAAATTATCTTCCTAAACCATTCTTGATTTATTGTGGAAAATCTGGAAAAACTTATTAACGAATTGCGGCTTCTTCCCAAAGAAACTCCATGGGTAGAATTTAAGATTGATAGTTTATCAGATCCCAAAGAAATTGGAGAATATATTTGCGCTCTTGGCAATTCAGCAGCTTTGAATGATAAGAATTACGCCTATTTACTTTGGGGAATTCATGATCAAACGCATGAAGTTGTTGGTACAAGATTTGATTATCTTCATAAGAAAATAGGTAATGACGATCTAATTCCATGGCTTACTCAACGACTTTCCAAAAATTTCAATTTTGAATTTGACAAAATTGTCATTGACAATAAAAAGGTTGTAGTATTGAGAATCGAAAAAGCGATGTACCAAACTATTCGCTTTATGAATAATGAATATATTCGCATTGACACTCAAAAACGCAGTTTAAAAGATTTGCCACAGATTGAATTAAAATTATGGGATAAGCTTCGATCCTTTAATTTTGAATCGTTTCCTGCAAAAGAATCTCTCTCTCAAGAGAATGTGGTAGCATTGTTAGATTGTCAAAAATATTTTGATTTAAAGAATATCCCTTTTCCCTCTGAAACTCGACTAATTCTACATTATTTTATTGAAGATAAGATTATTGTTCGTCAAGACGATGGTTTGTATTCAATAACTAATTTGGGAGCTTTGCTGTTAGCTAAAAAACTTTCAGATTTCCCAAGCGTTTCAAGGAAAGCTATACGGCTGGTTATCTATTCTAAACAAAACAGAAACAGCTCGATAAGAGATTACACAGGACAAAAAGGGTACGCATCAGGCTTTGAAGGATTGATTGAATCAATTCTAACTTATACATCTTCCGAGAGCATTCAAAGCGCTTTAAGAACAAATGAAAATCTATATCCGGAAATAATGATCCGTGAAACAATAGCAAATGCATTAATTCATCAAGATTTATCGATTTCAGGTTCGGGACCCCTTATAGAAGTCTTTCCTGATAGAATAGAAGTTACCAATCCGGGAAAGCCTCTTATTGATACAAAACGTTTTATTGACAATCCTCCGAGATCAAGAAATGAACAATTAGCATCACTAATGCGACAATTTCGTATTTGTGAAGAACTTGGTTCCGGATGGGATAAAATTGCTCTGGAATGCGAGGATTATAATTTACCAGCTCCCTTGATAAACGATTATGAAGAAAGCACAAAAGTAACTTTGTATTCTTATATTCCATTTATTAATCAAACTATGGATGAACGTATCGCTGCTTGTTATATGCACGCTTGCATTAGATGGATAAAACATGAACCCATCTCAAATTCCACGTTAAGAGAAAGATTCAAACTCGATTCAAATTCTTCATCAAGCATTTCAAAAATAATTAATGAATCTCTTGAAGCCAAGCTAATTAAACCTAAGGAATCCAATACCGCCCGTAAACTCATGAAATACATTCCATTTTGGGGGTAACTGAAGGTTATTTTATTTTCTTTAATTTTATTATTGACAGGCATCTCTGTATATATCTTTCATTTAACTTTTTCTTAAGCCTTTGTTTTTACATTAGTTATGAAAACAGTACATTATTATTCTCTGTCTAAAGATGGCTTACTTTTATTTTCCTTAATTTTATATATTACAGCTATAGTTGTCAATATATGATTTTATTAATAAATCAAACCCATGTAATCCTATAGGGTTCGCCTCCCCCGCTCTCCCTTGCATTTTTCTCAAATTAATATAGAATACCGCTCAATTAATATGGTTTTTTCGTCTTTGACCGTTGCGTAGCGGCGGGCGAAAAGACATTTGACGTTTTTTTACTCCACAAATATAAGGAGATACAAACGATGTTTGACGTTACAGCTGTTGTTGGCGCAACCGGCGCCGTCGGTACTTTGATTCGTGAAATCATGGAAACCCGGAACTTCCCGTCCAAAAAGGTCAAGTTCATTGCTTCTAAACGTTCAGCTGGCACGACTCTTAAATATAAAGGCGAAGACGTTGTCGTGGAAGAAATGCTTCCCGAAGCGTTCGAAGGCGTTGATTTGGTTATCGGTTCCACGCCGGACGAAGTTGCCGCAGTTTTCGTGCCGTGGGCAAGAGAAAAAGGCTGTCTCGTCGTTGACGAATCTGCGTATTACCGCATGCACGACGACGTCCCGCTGGTCATTCCGGAAGTCAACCCGGACGCTGTCGACAACCACAAGGGAATCGTTTCCAGTCCCAACTGCTCCACGACCCAGATGGTCATGGCTCTCAAGGCTCTGTACAACTACAGCAAGATTCGCCGCGTTATCGTTACGACGTTCCAGGCGACTTCCGGCGCAGGCGTTGCCGGCAACCGCGACCTTAAAAACGGGTCCGCCGCCGCTCTTCGCGGGGAAGAATACAAGTACGAAACCTTCGCTCATCCGATTGCGTTCAACTGCATGCCGCAAATCGGTTCGCCCAAGCACCCGGATCGTTTCCCCGGATACACGTCTGAAGAAGTCAAGATGATTCTGGAAACATGGAAGATCATGGGCGACAACTCCTTCGGCGTCTGCCCGACGTGCGTTCGCGTTCCAGTTGAAAACTGCCATTCAGAAAGCATTTCCGTCGAAACTGAACAGGAAATCACAGTCGAAAAGGCGCGCGAGCTGTTCGCGGCGTTCCCCGGCATTATCGTCATGGACGACCTCGACAACAAGGTTTATCCGATGCCATACCTCTGCACCGGCAAAGACGAAACGTTCATTGGGCGCATTCGCAAAGACCCCAGCGCTCCGAACACGCTTACCTTCTGGTGCGTCAGCGACAACCTCCGCAAAGGCGCCGCGACCAACGCCGTTCAGATTGGCGAACTGCTGGCGAAGAAATTCTCCAAATAACGCTTTAATCCCATCGGGATTGTTTTAAGATAAACTCAGAAAGCAGGGAACGGAAGCTTATTCCGCTCCCTGTTTTTCGTAGAATTCTTTGAGAATCGAGAACCATTCTTCTCGGCTTCGGACTGTTACAAATCGGGCGACCAGTTCGTCTTTTCTCGGATGAGTCAGGGCGTGCTTGATTCCAAACTTGCGAATAATCGAACACGTTCTTCTTTCGCCGTATAAATCAACGCAGCGGTTAAAATGCTCTGCCAGGACAGCCGCCTGTTCTTCCAGACTGGGAGGCGGCAAAGCGGGCAGCCCCATCGCCAAGACGTTAAACGCCGGGAAGATCCAAGGATTTCCAATCGCGCCGCGAGCAATGCAGACGCCGTCGACGCCGGTTTCGAGAATCCTGTCCAAGCACGTCTGAGCGGAAAACAGATCGCCGCAGCCCAAGATAACCAGCGACGGGAACTCGGATTTAACTCTTTTGAGAAACGACCAGTCCGCCTCGCCGGTATAGCGCTGTAACACTGTTCGACCGTGAATGGCAACCGCGTCGACGCCGATTGCAATCGCCCCGTTGAGCAGTTTATAGAAGTTGTCCTCGCTTTGAGCGGAGTCGTCGTATCCCTTGCGAAGCTTAATCGTCAGCGGAACGCCGTCGGGCAGAGCGTCGCGCGTTCGCGCCGTCATTTCCAAAGCCGTTTCTGGTTCGGAAAGAAGAAATCCGCCGCGTTTTCTTCCCAATACCTTTTTAACCGGACAGGCGAAGTTCAAATCAATCCAGTCAAACCCGCTTTTGACAAGCCGCAGCGCCGCCGGGGGGAAATCCTCTGGAAACGCTCCCATGATTTGCGCCCCGCATGGATGGTCAGACGGCTCCAACCCCATGCGTTGGTTGACTTTAACGCTCTTTTTGACCGTTAAAACAAACTGGTCCAGCATGACCTCCGCGACCGTTGCCGCCGCGCCGATAATAGACGTTTTCCATTGAGCGGGCAGGGCTGAGTATTCCGGGAAATCCGCAACGGGCTCATGAAGATTTTGTGTGACGTGCCGCTGCGGTCTGTCGCTGTACCCGCTTAAAGGAGCCTGAATTGCCGGGAATCCAATATAGACGTTCCCGATTGACAGCGGTTTGAGTCCCTTGATCAGCGGCAGATTCGATGAAGAAGTCATAATAGCGAATAAACGTGGAATAACGCCTGTTGCGGATTAAACAACTGTCGTCTATTCCACGTTTGAGAAACTATTCCGCCTGTTCCGGTTGATCTGAAGACGGGTCTTCAACGCCTTTGTTAATCGTCTCGCCGGCATTAAAGCGTTCGACCTGTTTGTCGAGCTTTTTCTGAATGCGGCGACGTTCGGTTTCATCCAGACGATCTACGAAACAGTAGCCGTCCAGATGGTCGTTTTCATGCTGAACGCAGCGAGCCGCCAGCCCTTCGAAAGTAGCGGTGAACATTTCGCCTTTGATATTAAAAGCGCGAACTGTAACCCGTTCCGGACGAACGACTTTGGCAAAAATACCCGGGAAGCTCAGACATCCTTCTTCTCCGCTGACCAGTTTCCCGCCGCGACGAAGAATTACAGGGTTAATGAAAACCATCTCTTTGTCTTTCTTTTCCGCCTCGCCGGTATAGTTCATCACAAAGACGCGATACGGCAGTTCAACCTGCGGACCAGCCAAACCAATGCCGTTGGTAGCGTACATCAGTTTGAACATGTTTTCGATCTGCTGACGCAGAATACTGTCAATTCGAAGAACCGGCGTAGCGGTCATCTTCAGCGACGGATGCGGATAAAGTACAACGTCCATAATAAATTTCCTTGGTTTTCAATAATCATATTAACTTAGTATAATTATATCAAAGACGAGTTTTTTCGCAAGGGAGGTAAAACAAAAATTATATCAGTCCGGCGGGAGGCGCTCAAATCTTGTTTACAGGAATATTAAAATAATATAGAACTCAAAACAAATCGTATAACCGCTCCTCTCAAAGAATTCCGTCTCGTTGACCTGTCATTCTTGCAGAACAATCTCATCAAAACGAATGTTTGCTTCACTAACGAATACTCGCTAATGATATTTGGAACGAAATGCAAAACGATATAAGACTTCAAAAAAAAAGTGCAGGGTTTATGATTAATCACTTATATTATCAATTACTTATAGATTATCGCCTATAGACTAATTATCTGTAGCCCGTATTGTAACACTTTTTAACTTCCAGATAGAATTCCCTAAAAGCGAGAGTTTTAACCTAGGGCAGACGAAAAGCTTTCCCATTGCCCCTATCTTCCGCGTCTTTTCAGCCCAATTTGTTTATATTTCCTAATTATTAATTTTTTTTAAATTTTTTCGAGCAAAAGCCCTTTCTCTTTCGTATTAAATTTGTTATAATGGGCAACAACAGTTAAACACTAATTCTTTGACATCATTTACGGGAGAAACAAACATGAAAACTTCATTAACCATTAAAACGACAGCTCTCACGTTGGCGGCGTTCCTGCTGACCTCAACGCTGTCCATCGCCCAACCGGGCCCCAAAGGAGGGCATCATAGCGCTCCGCCCAGCAGTCATCATCCATCGCCCAGCGTTCGTTCGACGCCAGGTCCAAAACCGGTTGCTACTCCGCCGCGTCATGTAACGCCCGGTCCAGTTGCTGCACCGCCGCGTCATGTTACGCCCGGTCCGAGACCGACTCCTGGTCCGTCTCGCGTAGCGCCCGGTCCGAGACCGACCCCTGGTCCGTCTCGTGTAACGCCCGGTCCGAGACCGACCCCTGGCCCGTCTCATGTAACGCCCGGCCCGAGACCGACCCCTGGTCCGTCTCGTGTCACGCCCGGTCCGAGACCGACCCCTGGCCCGTCTCATGTAACGCCCGGCCCGAGACC
>JAZRTH010000900.1:0-3053 GCA_045651945.1 Thermoguttaceae bacterium | reverse complement strand
GACAAAAAAACGAGATTTGGCGAGGCTGGATCGGATGCGGTTGTCCCAGTCGGACATGCTATGGATTTCCGATTTGTCGAAAAAGACTTCAATCTTCCTGCCAAACATCTGATAATGTTCCTTTGAATTTCTAAGCTTATTCACGAACACATCGACGAATCCTGATATTCCGTCTTTAGATTCATTATCTTTATGAGAGTAGCTAATAAAATAATCATATTTGAGATCCATGATTTTCTCCAAACAAAAAGTGGAAATGAACGCCAACCTTGGCGAATTCTGAAATTAAACCTTAATCCAGTTAATTCTTGTAAAGAATGGCTCCTGTTTTTTAGGAAAACAGTACGCCATTAATTCTGATTTTACGAAAACGAAGAAAGAAAGCAAGAGTGAATAAACGTTCATGTTCATTCACTCTTGATATACGCTTCTGGCTAGGTATTCTTCTGTACCAGCCAGTCGCCAAGGCGGGGGAAGAGTTGCTGGATTGCAAAGAGAAGGCGGGCTTTCCAGGGCATGACGAGTTCCGGGAGCCCTTTTTCTGACGCCTTGAGAATGGCGGCGACCAGCTTCTTCGGGTCGAGTTTTTTGACTTTCACCCCAGCTCCGGGACGTCGCGCCGATTCTGGCAGGTCTTCCAAACCCTCTAATGGATAAAGCCGTTCCGTCTCCCTTGCAATCGGTCCGGGGCAGACGAGCAGGACTTTCAATCCCTGCGAGCCGAGTTCCAATCTTAATTGTTGCGAGTATGCGGCGACGGCGTGTTTGGACGTCGGGTACGCGCCTGTCCAGCGTGACGCCGATTTCGACGCCAGCGACCCGATGTTGATAATTCGTCCCTGCGTTTTGAGCAGTTCCGGCAAGAAGGCGTGCGTTACGCGAACCAGAGCGAAGAAGTTGAGCTTCATGACCTTCTCGAACTTGTCCGCCGTCCAGTCCAGCATCTTGCCGCGATCCGTTCTTCCCGCAACGTTGACCAGGACGTCAACTTTGCCGTACTTGTCCAGAACGAAACTCTTGAGCTTTTCGACGTCCTCGTCCGATGTAACGTTACACGCTATTCCGGAACAGTCGATCCCTTCCTGCTGAAGCTCTGTAACAGCAGCGTCTACAATTTCCGGTTCCAATGCAGCGATGACGACTTTTCCGCCTGCCTTTCCAAACGCCTGAGCCAGTTCTTTGCCCAGCCCGCTGGAACCGCCTGTTATTACAATAATTTTATTATCCCAAAACATGGTTGTTTGAGTTAGGAGTGAGGAGTGAGGAGTGAGGAGCTGGGAGCAGCGCCTCGCAACTTAAAATGATGTACCAAGTTCTTTAAGTATCGCGTCAATCGCTTCTTCCAGCGGCATCCCGTAAATGGACGCGCCGGCGGCTTTGACGTGTCCGCCGCCGCCCAAGGTCTTCGCCAGCTGAGCGACGTTGTAGTCGCTTTTACTGCGGAAGTTCGCCTTGACGTACGGTTTGCCGTCTGAGTTAATCTGTTCGGAAAGCAAGACCGCGACATTAACGCCGGCAACGGTCAGAAATTGGTTGATAACCCCTTCCAGATCACTGTGCTTGGCGTCGAAGCGTTCAAAATCGGAACGTTTGGCGTACGTGAGAATTACTTTGCCGTCGAAATACTGCTGAGCGTTGTTCATGTAAACGCCCATCATTTTGAGTCGGGCGAACGGGAATTTCTCAAACAGGGAAGCGTACAAGACCGACGGGACGGCGCCGGCGGCGACCAGCTTTGCTGTTACGCTGAACGTTGCGTCTGTAACAGACGGGAACCGGAACCAGCCGGGGTCTGTACAGATGGCGGTGAAAAGCGCCTGCGCCGCGGCGGGCGACATCGGGACCTTGAGCTTGTCAAACGCCTGAGCGATTAACAGCCCGGTCGAGTCTGCCAATGGATTGGAAAACAGCGCGGCGTTGAACGAGTCCCCAATGGTGTGATGGTCTACGATAATCAGCGGGACGCCGGATTCGACAATCGGGTCTGCCGCCTTGTCCAGCTGAGAGCGCGACGAGGTGTCGACGACCAGAACGGCGTCGAAATTCTTCCGAATCCAGGACGCTGTACAGCGGGGCGTCCACGGTCGGAACTGTTTCCCTTTGGGATCCAGAAAAGTCAAATTGCCGGGCGTGGGCGAGACGTTGTAAATCTTCGCTTTGCAGCCGAAGGATTCGACCAGTTCCGCCGCCGCCAGTTCGCTGCCCAGGGCGTCGCCGTCCGGGTTGACGTGCGACGTTATGAGGACTCTTTCCTTATTTTCCAGTGCGGTTTGAAACCGCTTCCATGATATTGTTTTCATTTCGTTGTGTTACAGTTTATTTGATTCCAAACGCGGCTTTGTATGCGTTGGCGATTTCCGGATGGTAATCGAAATTGATTCCGTCTTCGTTAATGGGAACTTCCAGAGCGTTCATATCGTGAACCAGCGACTGGATTTCCTCTTCCGGGGAAACGCGGGGCGGGACGTCTCGGCCCAGCGGGGTCAGCCAGGCGTTGAGCGTGTGACCGCCGTCAACGAGCAGGTCAACTCCGGTAACATAGTTGGACGCGTCGGACGCCAAAAAGACAACCGGTCCCGCCAGGTCTTCCGGACGTTCCATGTATCCCATGGGAGTGAGAGAGCGGATTCTCTCTCTGACTTCAACCGGCGTGCTGGCGTGCATGGGCGACAAGATATAGCTGGGGCTGATGCAGTTGACGTTAATGTTGTGACGCCCCCATTGGGCGGCAAGAGCGCGAGTCATTTCGACCACGCCGCCTTTGGAGCCGTCGTACGAGGCGTTACAGTTGGCGATTCTCGCGGACATGCTGGCGGTGTTGATAATCTTTCCGCCCAACGGTTTTTTGTCAACCTTGTTTTGAGCGATGAACTTTCTGGCAGCCGCCGCGCAGCAAAGCCAGGAACCGGTAAAGTTGACGCCAATCACCTTTTCCCAGTCGCTTATCGGATACGATTCGTCAGGACCGAGAATCCCGATTCCAGCGTTGTTGACGGCGATGTCCTGGCGTCCAAACGATTCGTCGACTTTGTGCGCCATCGCTTCCACCTCTT